>NZ_JBFODM010000029.1:0-37203 GCF_040908325.1 Aeromonas sp. R4-1 | reverse complement strand
TTTCATTTCTAGACTTACGTGATTTTTTTCCTGGATCAACTGGGTGGAACAATCATGTATCTGAGTAAAAATGCCTCCGGCACCTACTACACTCGGCTTCCCTTGCCCAAGATTTTGCGTGACCGAGGCTTGCCGTTTGCTATCCGCACTTCCCTCCTTACCAAAGAACGTCAAGTTGCCGTAGACCGTAATCTGGTGCTGGCGGCGCGTGTCCGCACCCTCATTGCGGCGACACCTGCCGATGCCACGACCCATAGTTTTCATGCCTGGATCAGAGCTGAGATCGATGCATTCAAAGCGGCGGGCTTTACCGTACCGCAATATCATGCTCTTTCTGTTGCGCTTTCTTCCGTTCCCCAGACCATCAAGCAACCCGTCGATACCTCTCCACCTACTACAGGGATCCCCCTCAGACAGGCGCTGACGAAGTTTATTGAGAGTAAGGCCAGTGAGGGGATCCAGCATAAATCCGTCGGACAACTCCAACTGCGGGTTCAGGCGTTCGTCACTTGGGCCAAGGGGCACAAGGTCGATGAGATAACGCCTGCCCTAGCTCAAGCCTTCCGTAACACTCTGCTCCGTAACGACAGTATCAGCTTCAAAACCAAATCGGATTACCTTGCCGCCACCAAGCAGTTCTTCCGCTGGTGCATGATCCTGGGCTATTGCAGCCGCAACCCGTTCGACAGCTTAACGGCGGGCAAGAAGCCAGTGAAAAAGCGGGCTGATGAAGCCAGGGTACGCTGGCATCGCCCGCAACTGGACACCCTGTTTGCGAGCCTGCGAGCCAAACAATCCCAAAAAGGCAAAAAACTCAAGCCCCAGGACTTCTGGGTGCCGCTGCTCTGCCTCTACGCCGGACTGCGCCCGTCTGAGGCATGTCAACTCAAGACCCAGAACGTCAAACAGATCGAGGGGATCTGGTGTCTGGTGGTCGAGGCGGGTGAAGAAGATCAGCAGCTCAAGACGGCCAACGCCTACCGTGATGTTCCGCTGCACAGTGCACTGATCGGACATCACTTCCTAGAGTATGTCGGCCACTGCCGTAGCCAGGGCAACCAGTACCTGTTTGACGATAAACCCTCGGGCCAGGACGCCGACTGGTCACACAACCTGGTGTGTCGGTTCCAGCGCCATCTCACCAATGCAGGCATTGTCGGTAAGGGGCGGCCGACGATCTATGGCATGCGCCACACCTTTGTTGATGAGTTGCAGCAGGCGGATGTGGCAGAGCACATCGTGGCGGAGCTGGTAGGACACAGCAAGGAGGGGCTGACCTTTGGCCGCTACGGCAAACGGGTGAGCATTGCCCTGTTGAAAGCGAAGATCGAGTTGATACCGGCGGATCTAGTGACCGTCATTTGAAGAGAGGCCACCTGAGCTCTGGATATGTCGCTAAGCGCTGTATGTAGCGGTTAGCGCCCCTCCCAGACAGCATGACATCTGGTGCCATAGCCAGGGCGCAGGAGCCAACCCATCTCAATACGGTGGGTCGTTGCAGTACCAATTCATATCATGCGCCCATGTCAATATTAGCCCCTATAAATATTTGTAAATATAAATATTGACATCCATAAAGATATGTGATCGAAAAGTATTGACATAGTACTTGAACGCTCGTAACCTGCTGGCAAGAGTTAGCTGGAATGAGAGCAAATGACCTATGACAAGAACCCGCAGGCCACAGAACTAGATCGAAAAACTGTTGCAGATGCATTGACTGAAAACCTGACGATCAAGAAAAACCAGTACGCCCAATCAACATTTAAGGCCTATTATCGAAAGACAAAGCAACTTCAGACGCTGATTGGAAAAGAGCTATTGGTTACGGTCACCACGACCAAATTAGAGTTAATGATTGCCAAACTCCTTAAGAGGTATAAGGGTAATACCGTTAATCATTACCTCGATATTCTCAGGCAGGTGTTTGCCAGAGCCAAGAGTGATGGCCTGATAGCATTGAGCCCGATGGATAGCATCAAGAAATGCCGGTTTGAGATTGAAGAGCCGCAACCCTTTCTAAAAAAAGAGATAAAACTCTTGCTGCAACGGCAAGAAAGCAATCCGATTGAAGTGGCATTAATCCAATTAGGGCTTGCAACCGGATTGCGGATCAGTGAATTACTGGCTGTGAGCGTTGAAGCATTTGATCTAGACAAACGGATCTTGACGGTAGATCTCGCGTTGGTTGATGGTGCTTATAAGACGCCAAAAACCAAAGGATCGCTGCGGAAGATTGAGCTGACTGAACAGGGAATAATAGCCGCACGTATCTTGATAGCACAGGCTAGCCATCGTAGGCCCAGATCGATCACGGTAACCCAGACAGATAATCGCACTAAAAAGATAATTAGCCGTACCTTGGTAGCCTATAACCGCCCAGCAAGGCGACCCTACGCCTCGGTTGACGAGTACAGGGAAACATTTTTTCAGCCGCATTGTGACCTGGTGGGTGTCAAATACCGTGGACCATCTCAGCTGCGCCACACCTACGCGAGCCAACTGTTGTCTGCTGGCGTGAACGTAGAGTGGATTGCCCGGCAAATGGGGCACAACGGGACTGCGATGATCGAGCGCCACTATGGTCGATGGTTGACCGAGGATGCGGCTGACTTTGGTGCCAAAGCAGAAGTGGCCCTACACGATTGTATTCATGGTGATGATCCCGGACTGGTTGAGGCATCCAAATCCGTGCCAGCCATATTACCACCTGTTGATTTGAATGCACTGATGGCTAACCCACAGATGCACCAGCAATTAATGGCGTGGCTACAACAGGCACTGAGCAATACGGTAGTGACGGGCAACAGAATTTAGCAAAATAAACAGAATTTCCAGCAGCCAGAATATTGGTTGTACGGATAGTTGTAGGCAGAATTTGTACGGCATCGTATCAGGCAAAAGCACATGGATAAAAAGTGTGTTTTTGACAAATCGTTTTTTGGCGAAAAGTAATAAGAGCAAGGTCACTCCTACACCGTACAAATTGCGTTCCGCAATGTACGGTGTACGGAGCCTTGCCATGGCTGTCGCCCTGGACCTACCTGGGCTGCCGCCCAGACCCGCTAAATAAATATATAAATTAGAGCTGTTCAGCAGCCAGGAGACAATACGTGGGAAAAGAAAATAAAAAATTAAGGAATAGCAAAAATAACACTTTACGTGAGGAGCTTACAAGAGATCCTGATCTCATGCTGCTCATTGAAAGGGCCGTTATCAGGTGCATCAATGACGATGTCGCGGTCACTATTAACGGTATAGCTAGAGATGTAAATATGGATACAGACATCGTTCGACAAATGCTGCCGAGTTTTACAGAGATCCGTGATCATCGAATCGAGCTACGCTGCACATATGAGGAAAAACGTCGTTGGGAGAAAAAGGCTAAAAATGCAAGCATCACTGTATCGAGGTTAGCATCTCAATCTCTCACAAAATTGAAAATCGTCATTTCTCCAGCAGAAACATTACGCGACACAATAAATAATCTTATTGCGCAACAGACCGGGTTTTATAACAATTTCAATCAGCTGGTAAAATGGTGTAACTCCCATAAGGGCGATGTAAATCTACTTTTTATTTTATGCGAACTCAGGGAACTAGAAAAACAACATAAAGAGCAGGTTGATAAAATCAACGAGATGTTATCACCACAATTAACACAGCCATCTCGGGTTATATGCCATGACAAAAGCGATACTGCGACCCCAGACACTACATGGTCACACTCAGGTGAGGATGACGAGGATGCAGTGGAGGTAAATCCAGCATTAATCGAGAGTGAGTATGAGGAGCATGAGCTATGGCGGTGATTAGATTTTTTGCAACCAATGGGCATCGCCAGACTAAGTCCAGCGCCCCAATAGATTACCTACTGGGTATCTACAGCGCTCTGACGCCGCAACAAAAAAATGAGCGTAGTACAATCGCTGATGCGATTAGGGTTGCTCGTGATAAAAATGACGCTCCATTGGTTCATCGGTTGAACCAACAACTGAGACTGATCCATGGTGTACAACGGACTCCACCACCTGAGCTGTTGGCTGGAAATCCACGAGACATTGCTTATGCAATCGAGATATCGCCACATAAATATAAATACACCAGCGGTGTCATTGCACATGCAATTGAGGACAACCAGACGCTGAGTTCCAATCCTGATATTGCTCAAGAATTTCGTGCATTGATGGAGGAGCTGGTTTTTGCGGGATTACCCATAGAGGACAGGATGATCTTGTGGGTACAACATACGCATGAACAAAATCTGGAGAATCATTTTTTAATCCCACGGATTAATCTGCGCACTGGAAAATATTTCAACCCTCACCCACCAGGTGCGGAAGGTGATTTTAATGCGATCCGTGATTACCTCAACCTGAAATATAACCTCGCACGTCCAGATGATCCGCGACGCCAGAGGCTGACAGGAACAATACAACGGTACAGTAAAAATGCGGACTTGATTGCAGCGTTATCTGATGCGGTGCAGTTACGGGTAACTCAGGGTCAGTTATGTAACCGACAAGCTGTGATTGATTGGCTGGAGCAACCTCAGACTCGACAAAGGTATGGTATTAGCGAAGTCGAGGCTAAAAAGGATTACATACGGATTGTGCCAGAGGGAAAGATCAAGGCTTTTCGGCTGAAAGGACCTTTATTTAGCCGTGCGTTTACCAGTATTGATGTGGTGAGACCGACGTTGACGATAACAACGCCTCCACAACCGTCGTTGGATGCACTCTGGCAGCAGATTGAGGAGCGGATAGCCAAACGCCGGGCCTTCAATCAGAGCCGCTATAACGTCACTGAGACGCTGCACCCAATGCCCTCTCCGAGGCCTGTGAGACGACCGACAGGTATGGCCGCAGTGATAACCCAGAGACATCGCAAACAGCCAACAAATGCTCTTTTTTGGCAACAGCAGATGCAGCTATATGCAGGTTACACACTGACCCCAATTAACCCTGAGGGAACCCTAACAGTAGACACCGAAAAGGCATTAATTCAACTGCTGATGAAAATTTTGAGCGCTATTTTAGCATTACTAGGAGTGAATCATGAATTTAGAGAAACAATTATTAGAGTTGCTCAGTTTTATCAACACCGAGCAGATGAGCTCGATAGCAACACTCAGGGAGCAGGTTCAATCGCAGCATGTCACACAGCAGCAGATAATGAACGACCATCAGGTCTTGCTGACCATGTTGCAGTATTTGAACACGCATACCAGCGACAGCAACGTCTCTGCCGAGAACTCCATTCATCAGATGAGCGTTTCGCTCGAACAGTTGCAGGAGCAGGTTCAGACCTTGAGCGGCTCCGTAGAGAGTACGCAGAGGTCGGTGAGATTGCTACTCGAGGTCTTAGAATCATAATGGATAACCCTATATTAGCAGCCAAAAAAATTGCAAGTTTCAGGATGAGGCCTGGAGCGTATGCATTAAAATCTCAGCACGAGCACTCTTGCCAGAGGACTGCACGTCATGAAATGGATTCAGATCTTTCGTTGTAAAATATTCTGAATGGCGTTTGTTTTTTATATTTGCGGAACATCATCAATACAAGATTACTTGCAATGTTTATCTTTATAAATAGCAATAATTAATATCTACCATTGATTTATAAAAACAACAAATAATAATAACTTTATTTGGGAGGAGTATGTATGCTCCAGAATAGAATGTTAGCTTGGGGGGTTAGTGAGGGGCGGATTGCCAGTGAGCAAAAACCGATTTGGTTGTTGGACGAACTGATTGAGCAGGGTGATCAGTGGATCATCAATGGCGCCCCCAAATCTGGTAAATCTCTGCTCGCAACGCAGCTCGCATTGGCCATCGCCAGTGGAGGACAGTTCCTCAACTGGAAGAATAAAAATCCAGCACGAGTGTTGTATATGGATTTTGAGCTAAAAGATCGGTTGTTTTGGAAACGCTTTTTAACCATGACAGCACATAATAATGTGACTGACCAAACAATTGAGCGGAATTTTTTCCGGTGTGGTGATTTCCAGACAACGGATGTATTGGATCCTGTAGAGGCGAAAAAAATGATCTCCATCGTGAATGAGATCCAGCCTGACCTGATTATTTGGGATGTACTAGCTAGGATGCATACAGCGGCGGAAAATGATAACGGTTTGATGGGGCAGGTAATGCGGTCCATCAGAAAAATTAGCCGCTCCGCTGCACATATTGTTGTGCATCATGCCAGAAAATCTTCACCAGGAGCTGAGAACTATAATGCAGGTGCTGCTGGTATCAGAGGGGCATCATCCATTCATGGTGAGGCTGATGGGGTTATGTCACTAGCATTGCGGGATGGGCAGGGGGCTAGATTCAGCCTCAGATTTAGTTCGAGAGCGGTTGAAACTCCTGATGAGATTTTATTAAACCGAACAGAACATCTGATATTCGTCAGCGCGAATGATAGTGATAACAACACATTATTAACTTCCCTGAAAAAAGCTCTGAGTGGGCATACCTCAGTATCAGCAGCCGAGTTAGTGAACTCCTTTTGTGCGGAATTTTCCATACAGGAACGGCAGGCAAAAAACTATATCAGAAAATGCGTCGCAAATGCTTGGGTTCGGCGGGAGAGGAGGCCGGATAAAACGTATGAGTATATCGCCACAGATTTACTCACTGATGTGTCAGCCTAAGCACACAATATCTACCATCTGGATGCAAGCATGCAATGAACCTCTATCTATAAATAGATTGCATCCAGAATTACCCCCCTTACATATCCCCCTTTCATGTACAAGAGCGCCTAGTGCTGATTTTAGACATTGCATTTAAAATGCATTATGATGCTAAAATAAACAATTGAGCCTTTGTTTTCAAAATAAAATATGAATCACATTGAAAACAACTAGAACATGTCATTCAAGCATTGATGTCATTCTATATGCAGGAATTCGTCTGTTTATGTTCTGTTTAAGCCTCGTGTCTATTAAATCGAACGGCAAAAATGTTTTTTATTTATATTGCTCTGCGAGCATATTATCCACATGTAATGACTACCGCATTAGCGATATTTACCATCCCATCCACATCCATTCTGTTTATGGGCATGTTATAGGTCAAATATCGTTCAGCTAACACTCAAAAAGAGCAAAAAGCAACCAAGGGCAAAATTTGTACAATTATTTTTTCAATAAATAATCCCTTAGAAATCAATGACATGATCTTGATGTCCGCCTTGACAGTGGCAGTCTCTCGGTTTACCGTGGGCTCATTCCTCGTAATTCAATAGCGTCCTACTGCGGAGAAATCTTATGGATGTTCAAATGACGGATGAAGAACTCATGGATAAAGCCGTTGATGCACTTGTCAATGCTTTTATTGTGATGTTTCGTTCGGTCGGCTATCCAGTCAGACCGTTGTATTACTCAGAAGGGGGGATCACCTTGGAGATCCGAGTGCCACCAACACTCCCTGATTTTATAATGAAAAAATACCCACGGTTTAGGGATGGATTCAGGGCGTGTCCATCAATAGAGTTGATCGGAATACCATATGAATGGCAGGGGTGTGGATTTTTCACAAAATTAGTTAATGCACTAGGTGCTGAGCCTAGTGTTGAGTGCGTCTGTATCTCATGCGTGACTAACGAGGTATTCTCACAGAAACTACAAAACAACCCTGAGTGGGAGCTTTTATATTATAGCGAATTATTTGATGTGAAAGGATTTTATAAGGTATTTAAGAGAGATTGACTATTCTAAGTTTCATTTCAACTACTTCATGTAGCGTCATCAAGCATGCTCGATAAAAGCTATTTTGTCAGCAGCAATCGTCAAGCGCACAAATATCTTTCTCCTATGCATTTTGCGGACCTACCCGTTGAGGTGTTGTTATAGCGCCGCAGGTGGCTCAATAAGCGACTTTACGCAGGCACAGCATAGTCGGTAGCACCTTAAGTTAAAGGTTAGCCAGCGTGCGTTGCCGCATGCAATTGCATGCGGCATCTATTCCATTAGTTCAAGCCTACCTACCTATTTCATTGCAATAACATCAACGTCAGTCGGCAAGAGAGTAGTCCATAATGCGGAGATTAATACCGCGTGCAGGTATATATAAAAATATTAGAAAAATTATTATTAGGTTCATCTTAAATTATCTGTTGAATCATCTTAATAAGCCTGATAGCCTGTTGCTGAAATAGATTGCCGGGTGTTTTATGGATGAGGAATATAATAAAAAACTAATGATGGCCACTCAGTTATTCAAAGATAGGGCATCAGGGAAAGTACTGCCGGATGGTGAAATGAATTCAGACAGGATATTTATCCTTAGCCCTACAGAACGGCGAGCCTGCTGCCGTGACATAGTGCCTGGAAACCGGCGGTTCCCGTTGAGCTCAAAGAAGCATGCCTGCTCAAAAAGACACATAGCAGCCCTGTTTCGTATTGAGTTAATGGACTTTGAGAGTGAGCTTAGAAAAATGAAGCGTCGCAAGAATATAAAACTAACCCAGCTTAAAGGAGGTGCTAACAGGGAATAAGTACCACCCTGCCACACACGAAGTTTTAATTTTTAATTAAACACACAGGCGTTTCTATTTTTACGTCTGGAGCCTATTCACATCTTCCCTTGAAGGGAAACGGAGTAAATAATGAAAATTTTTGACGATCTTTTTAAGCGTATTGAAAAGCACAACGGCACTCGTTCAAGCGCTTTGCTTGCTCAAGCGATGGCATCTGCTTGCAGCGATCGCTACACTGTCTCATTAGCGTCGGTCTGTGCAGTTTTGGATTCTCAGAGTAAAGAGGTGTTTGACCGCCTGGTTCGGATTGCTCAGGAGCCCGATTTCTCCAATGCCGACCAGGACCGGGCCCTTGATAAGCTACGTGCTCTCGGTTTTATCGACTGAGTGAGGATCCTGATTACCCATTAATGATAGTCACATGGATCGATACTTTTATACACAGTTAGTTATACAGGACCTTAAGAGGATATAGCATTTAACATCCTTCTAAGGTCCTGTTCTGCATTAATTTCCTTCGCCTAATTCGACGAGCATTTTTGCCAAGGAAACAACGGGCTATGCCAGCCAACCCCTTATTTTATTCGGCGCACGATGCGCGACCACGGGCAATAACGGGAACCTTCACTTCCGCTATTTTCGTCGCTTTCAAGGTCGATATGCGGCGTTATTACCCAAATCAGCTATCTGGACGTAACTTCCCCAGTCCCAGGTGACAGTTACACTTGGGGCTGCCTAACGGGCAGACCAAGAGCGCACAGTTTGTTCATGGCACACACATAACCCATGACTTCACCTACTTGCCCGTTATATTTGCGCAGACTCAGCTTCTCTGTCATCAGCTGCTTGAACCGGCCTTGTTGAACAAATCCGGGAACTATCTGGTGACTCGATGATCTGACCTCCTAAATAACTGATCCCAATAGTGCTACACCTTCACTGTGCCATAGCCATTCCCCGGGAAAGGAGACACTGTGTTCATGAAGTGTTTCACTCGGGCCAGCAGACTGGCCATTCCTCTGCATTGATGATTGCGCGTGATGGTTTCATGTAACTTGTGCCACAGTTGTTCTATGTGATTAACCCAAGGGCTGTAAACTGGCTGGAACACCAGGCAGAACTTGGGGTTCTTCTTCAACCATCGCTCGGTCTGTTTGCTTTTGTGAATGATGTAGTTATCGAGGATCAGCGTGATGGTTTTGGCTCGTCGGTAGTGGCGACGCAGCTTTTCCAGCATGGCGATAAACAGGGATGAGTTTTTCTTTATCCCACTGATGTAAAGCACTCTTCCGTTGCCTGCATGGAGAACGCCTGCCAGGTAATGTTTCGCGTTCTGTCCCGGTGTGACAACCCGCTTTTGCTGCGCTCTGAACATCCAGTCGGCCCCTAATTTGGGATTGAGGTCTATATCGACTTCATCCTCATAAAACACCTGATTAGCGGCATCACAGCGGGCCAGAGCCGCGTCGATATTCGCCATTTTCTCCTGATAAGCTGGGTCTTTTATCCGCAAGGTTGGCACGGGCCTTCGCCAGACAATGCCCATACGCAGTAACCATCGGCGGAGCGTGGAGGCTGCCATATTGAGGCCTGTTAACCGATTGATTTTGATAGCCAATAGTTCGGTACACCAGCGGCTGCGCTGATAACCAAAATCTTGCGGAGAAAACTGCATGAGCAGCACCAGTAAGGTGACTATCTTGGCGATAGGTAAAACTGGGGCACGGCCAGCCGGTAAGGCTTCCAAGGCGCCCACGCCTTCATCCCGATACCACCGAAGCCAACGACCGATGGTCGAGCGAGCAGCGCCGGTAAGGTGATGAACATCAGTGATTGTGCGTCCTTCATGTAACAGCAAGATGGCCATCAAGCGACGAGCATGTCCTTTATCACGGGTGGCATGGATGATTTTGTGAATGCGGCGCCGTTTTGGTCGTGGCAGGGGTGGTAGGATAGGTATCAACTCAGTCCTTTGGGTGTGGCTTGTTTTGTTTGGCGACTAATGAGATCGCACAAACTGGACTGAGTTCCCTTCCTCCAGTGATCTACTATTCGGAACAGCTATTTAGGTGCTCAGGCAAGATTTTTCGCAGAGTATTTAACCCCCCGAAGCAGTTGAAGTGAGTACGTGGTATGGCAATATGTCTGCCATCCAAGCGCCAATAACTCTGATCGTCGTCAAAAAAATTCAAAATCTGCACGTTAGATGACACTTTTTTCAGCAAGGCTGGTCGGTATTTGATATCATCTCCGTTCGGGCCCCTTGCAAACATCGAGAGCCTATGAATAACCAATGTCCACGCTGGTTAAACGCAGCACTCAGGGAGCTGTCACCTCCGTGCGGTAGCCATCTCGTTTGCCAGCTATAGCAGGTGTTGGTCAAAAGGTGGCGTTATAGCTTGTTGCTTCATATATACATCTCAACCCAAAAAAACTTGTTAAGGCGAAGCACACGAAGTCCAACATACGAGATTAGGTACATCTAAATGCCTCCAAGAATCGTAAAACCGTTTGCTCAGGCACTTAATCTTGCGTATGAACGTGCCATGAGGGCTCGTGAGGCTGTCGAGCATAGGTTGGTCAGTATCCCGCAGCAGGAGCTGATAGTACGCCAATGGCGGGATAACTTGCCTAGGATGGCCGCAGAACTCTATCCACGTCACGACGTGTTGTCATATCCCGTTCAGACTCGGATGCAGCGGGATTTCGAGAAATTTGAACGCTATCAAAGTGAATTGCAGGAGCGTCTCGAACACTATGCAACCGCTTTACAAACAATCGAGCAGACAAGTAATAATATTCTCGTTGCAACAAACAGAGATTCATCCTCTGAGCCCACTGTATTATGGCCAGCTTGTCCAAGTATGTTATGTGATGATCCATGGCCCCACCATTGGCCCCCCCGGCCAGACCAACCTAGTTGTGAAACGCCGAGTGCGGCAGAATATTTTTTCAACACCGACCGACCATTGCCGCCGCGACGGCTGCCATCGCCAACGTCATTTTCAATAAACATCGCGGGTCAGGAGGTCAAGCTTTATGCGCTTTATGAAGATGGTATTAGTCCGTTCATAATTGCTCTGGAAGAGTTCCTTTATGGGACGTCATCTTCGCGTTGGCCAGCCATTATTGAAGCAACTCGATGTGGTATCCGTTGGCCACAATTGGATAGTTATCTGGACGAGTGCAAGAATCCTTGGCTTCCATTGGATTTTGTCGGTACAGAATTCGGTCTTAGAGGGACTCTATCGCGTCGTGATGAATTGGCTGATGTGATGGCTCTGATTTCTCCAGACGCTGGCAGATGGTATCTATCAGAACAACCCCGGCGGTGCCGCTTGAATGACCTTTTAAACGGCCATGACATTCTCGAGGAGCTAATGGTCATTGGCCTAGTTCGCTGGGGGCCAGATATGGCTCCTAGTGAACTATTACGCGAGTTACCGTTTCTCGAAGTTAAATCCTTGTTTGCAAGTGCAGGCTTATCACCACCGAGAGGCTATGACGCCGCAGTGGCAAGATATGATGATCTGGTTTCAATATATGGTAAAGAGAAACTCCAATGCCTGATTCGTAGTTTTGTTGATACATCAACCGTGATTGAAGTTCGGGAAATAGAGGGATGGGATCGGGAGGAGCGCCTTGGGCCTCGGGCACGTGCCAACGTGCTAGTGAGTACGCTGGTTTTACTCCACGAAGAAAAACCTGGACCGCTCAGTTTAATTAATTGGAAAAAATAATAAAATTATATATAGCAGTGCATTCTTATCAAGGAGGAAATAATGGATATAAGAGCAGGGCTTTTGGTATTGCTTATATCTGGATGTAGTGTGCCTGGGTTGACAAGCAGCACTTCGGTCCCCTTAGATATAAAGGGGATAAAGATTGGTGATCATATAACCTGTGAGAGCAACTCAGAGGATATCTACAATAATGTGCGGTTATGCCATTTAGTAGATTTAACCACTTTCGGTGGTGCAACTGTTGATGAAAACACAATCGCACTACTAGGGAAGGTGCGAATAAGTCACCAAACATAAAAATGCGCCCTTGTAAGCATTTGAATTTAATAAACTAAATTTTTCAGTTTCGTTGTGGAGGGTGCTTATTCGCACCCTCCCTAACATTCAGCACTACAGTCTGTCTTGATAAGCGTGGTGAATGCTGTAGCTTCTTATTGTATCGGGTCACCCCCTAAATTTACAGACCTGTGATGGAGCAAAGACATGTAGTATTTTACCAGTTGTTGATAGTCATCGGCTTAAAAACAGCCAAGGGAGCGTAAAGCTGTACATCTGGTTCTAGAGGGCCTAGGCAAAGATCCATTAGATTTTAAGACCTTGTGTCTAACGTCGTCAAAGATAATGAGCTGTTCGATATGAATACCGTCTGCCAGACGACTGAATATAAGTAAGCCCTTGTTGGATTGGACTAAGCTTACATCAAAACATAGTGATTGATGAATGTACATTGGTCTTGTTGGCAAAATCCCAGACAGACCCCGAGTGGGTCCGTCTGGCGCTACAACATAGTTAAGATTGCAACAATTTATGGGGTTGACATTTAATTAATTTTCTATATAAGAGTACGATAAGTCTCATAGCAATTACCTGAGACAATCACGCTGCTTTTATTGCGACAAAGCATTACGTAAGTTATTGAAATTGAAGGCTATATTTGTGCTGTGAAGTACGAGCACGAGGGTTCGAATCCCTCCCTCACCGCCACATTGCAAAGCCCTGATGGAAACATCAGGGCTTTTTGCTATCCGCGTTTTTGCGAGCGCTGTAGGCAAGCCGATGGCGATGGACGGCGGGCTCGGGTATAGTCCTGCGCCAATGGCGTTATCCTGTTTTGCTGACCCGTCGTGGCCCTGGTGGTGGCGAGGGGCAGGCCCGTGTAAGGAGTGTTATGAAGTTCAGTCCCCTGCTCGATGAGATGATGAAAGCCCTGCAGGTATTGCCGGGGGTGGGGCCCAAGTCTGCCCAGCGGATGGCTTTTACCCTGCTCGAGCGTGAGCGCAGCGGCGGCTTGCGGTTGGCCCAACTGCTCTCTCGCGCCCTGACCGAGATTGGCCACTGCAGCCACTGCCGCACCTTTACCGAGAACGATCGCTGCGATATTTGCGCCAATCCCAAGCGGGAAGAGAACGGTCTGCTCTGCGTGGTGGAGAGTCCGGCGGACGTGGCCGCCATCGAGCAGACCGGCCAGTTTTCCGGTCGCTACTTTGTGCTGATGGGCCATCTGTCGCCGCTGGACGGTATCGGCCCGGAGGAGCTGGGACTCGATATTCTGGAGCGCCGCTTGAAAGATGAGGCGATCAGCGAACTGATCCTCGCCACCAACCCCACCATTGAAGGAGATGCCACCGCCTGGTATATCGCCGATATGGCCCGTCATGCCGGGGTGGAGGTGAGCCGCATCGCCCACGGGGTGCCGGTAGGGGGCGAGCTGGAGCTGGTGGATGGCACCACGCTCTCCCACTCCCTGATGGGGCGCCAGCGCTTGAACTAGCAAGGCGAAAGCCAGTTTCCCCGCATTAATAGCGGTCGCGCTGGGTAAGAAATAGCCGTTTGAGCGGATTTAAAGGGGCGAGTGAGCGGGATTGCACACTCGCCCCTTGATATTTGATTGGCCGTCCCCATCTAGGTTGGGCATATGTTCAACCCGATGTTTCTGAGGATTGGTCCATGACCCAAAGTGTTCATGCCGAAACCCACGGCTTTCAGACTGAAGTCAAACAACTGCTGAGCCTGATGGCTCACAGCCTCTACTCCAACAAAGAAGTATTCCTGCGCGAGCTGATCTCCAACGCATCCGATGCGGCGGACAAGCTGCGCTTCAAGGCGCTTTCCGATGCCTCTTTGTTCGAAAACGACGGCCAGTTGCGTGTGCGTCTGGTGGTGGACAAAGAGAAGCGTACCCTGACCATCTCCGATAACGGGATCGGTATGACCCGTGATCAGGTGATTGAGCACCTGGGTACCATCGCCAAGTCCGGCACCGCAGAATTCTTCAAAAACCTCTCCGGCGATCAGGGTAAGGATTCTCAGCTGATCGGCCAGTTCGGGGTCGGTTTCTACTCCGCCTTTATCGTAGCCGACAAGGTGACCGTGGTCTCCCGCGCCGCCGGTACTGCTCCGGAGCAGGGCGTACAGTGGGAATCGGAAGGGGAAGGCTCCTTCACCGTCGCGGATGTGACCAAAGCCGGTCGCGGTACCGATGTCATCCTGCACCTGCGTGCCGAAGAGGATGAGTTCCTCGACGACTGGCGTCTGCGCTCCGTGGTGGGCAAATATTCCGATCACATCAGTGTGCCGGTCGAGATGTTCAAAGAGGGCACCCCGGATCGCGAAGAGGATGGTGAGACCATCGTCGGCACCCCGGGCGAGTGGGAGCAGGTCAACCGCGCCACGGCACTCTGGACCCGCAACCCGAAAGATATCAAGGACGAGGAGTATCAGGAGTTCTACAAGCACGTCGCCCACGACTTTGAAGATCCGCTGCTGTGGGGTCACAACCGGGTGGAAGGGGCGCAAGAGTACACCAGCCTGCTCTACGTACCGGCCCGCGCTCCGTTCGACCTCTACAACCGCGAGCAGAAGCACGGTCTGAAGCTCTACGTGCAGCGCGTCTTCATCATGGATGACGCCGAGCAGTTTATGCCGACCTACCTGCGTTTCGTCAAAGGGGTGCTGGACTCCAACGATCTGCCGCTCAACGTCAGCCGTGAAATCCTGCAGGACAACAAGGTGACCGCCTCCCTGCGCAAGGCTTGCTCCAAGCGCGTGCTGACCATGCTCTCCAAGCTGGCGA
Organism: Aeromonas sp. R4-1; assembly: GCF_040908325.1. Classification (NCBI taxonomy): domain Bacteria; kingdom Pseudomonadati; phylum Pseudomonadota; class Gammaproteobacteria; order Aeromonadales; family Aeromonadaceae; genus Aeromonas; species Aeromonas sp. R4-1. The sequence continues at coordinate 21,900 of NZ_JBFODM010000029.1, read as the reverse complement.
AAGACGATGCCGAGAAGTACGCCAAATTCTGGAAAGAGTTCGGTAACGTGCTCAAAGAGGGCCCGGCCGAGGATTACGCCAACCGCGAAGAGATCGCCAAGCTCCTGCGCTTTGCCAGCACCGCGGGCGAGGGCGAAGCCCAGACCGTCTCTCTTGAGGATTACGTTGGCCGCATGAAGGAAGGTCAGCAGAAGATTTACTACATCACTGCTGACTCCTATGCCGCTGCCAAAAACAGCCCGCACCTTGAGATCTTCCGCAAGAAGGGTGTCGAAGTGCTGCTGATGTGGGAGCGCGTGGACGAGTGGCTGATGAGCCACCTGACCGAGTTCGACGGCAAGCAGCTTATTTCCGTCACCCGTGGCGAACTGGATCTCGGCGATCTGGAAGACGAAGCCTCCAAGCAGGCGCAGATCGATGCCGAGAAGGCCAACGCCGGTCTGGTGGAGCGGGTCAAGAAGAGCCTGGGCGATGCGGTGAAAGAGGTGCGTGTCACTCACCGTCTGACCGACTCCCCCTCCTGCATCGTCACCGACGCTTACGGTATGAGCACCCAGATGATCAAGCTGATGCGTGCGGCCGGCCAGCCGGTACCGGAGCAGAAGTACATTCTGGAGCTCAACCCTGACCATGCGCTGGTGAAGAAACTCGACACCATTGAAGACGAGGCACTGTTCGGTGAGTGGGTCACCCTGCTGCACGAACAGGCCCAGCTGGCCGAGCAGGGCGGGCTGAACGATCCGGCGAGCTTCGTCTCCCGCATCAACCGTCTACTGCTGCAAGCCTAAGCAGCAACGCCGGTAACAGAAAGCCCACTGCATGCAGTGGGCTTTTTTGATCCCGCCGTGTGAGCTCGGCGAAAAACAGCGGTGAGGGAGGTGGCCAGCGCCTCTATTTGCGGTATTCGTTGTTGTAGTTCTGGATGAGACGCCGGGTCACCTCATGCTGGGGATCGGCAAATACCTTGAGGGTTTTGCCGCGCTCCACCACCCGACCTTCGTGCATTACCAGCACCTCGTCGCTGATATGGCTGACGATACCCAGATCGTTGGCTACCAGCACATAGCTCAGCCCCATGGTCTCCTGCATCTCCAGCAGCAGGTTGATGATCTGGGAGCGCACCGAGATATCCAGGGTGGAGAGCGCCTCATCGGCCACCACTATCTTGGGGTTGAGGATCAGCGCCCGCGCCAGCGCCACCCGCTGCTGCTGACCGGAGGAGAGCATCTGCGGATAGAACAGGGCGTGATCCGGCAGCATCCCCACCATACGCAGGGTCTGCACCACCTTCTCGCGGCGCTCCTCCTCGGTCATCTCGGTGTTGAGACGCAGTGGGGTTTCCAGGATCTGGCCGACCCGGATCTTGCGGTTCAGCGAGGTGTTGGGATCCTGAAAAATCATCCGCAGCAGTTTGCAGCGAGTCTGGTAATCGCCATGCACCATCAGCTGGCCGTCGATGGCGATGTCGCCGCTGGTGGGTTCGATCATGCCAGCCAGAATGCGGGCGAGGGTGCTCTTGCCGGAGCCAGCTTCGCCGACGATGGCGAGGGTCTGACCCACTTCGAGATCGAACGAGAGGGGCTTGATCGCCTCCACCGCCTGACGACGGAATAGACCGGTGCGGTTCTGGTAGGTTTTGCTAAGGCCTCTGACCTGCAACAGGGATGGCTCGATCACAAGCGGGGCTCCTTCATGGGGGCATTAACGGTCATCATTTTTTTGGCTCCTCCATGTTCAGCGGGAAGTGGCAGCTGAACTGATGGCCCTTGATCTTGTTCATCAACGGAGTCTGCACGCACTGCTTCTGGGCGTAGGGGCAGCGCGGCCCCAGACGGCAGCCGATGGGCAGGTGTTGCAGCGGCGGGATGACGCCAGGCAGGGTCTCGAGGCGCGATTTGTGGCGCACCAGCTTGTCAAAGTCGGGGATCGATTTGAGCAGGGCATCGGTATAGGGGTGATGCGGGGTCTCGAGGATCTGCTCCCGGGTGCCCACTTCCACCATCTGGCCGCAGTACATCACGTTGATGGTATCGGTCAGGTTGGCGATGGCGGCGATATCGTTACTGATGATCAGGATGGTGGTATTGCCCAGCTTGTTCATCTTGTCCAGCAGTCGCAGGATCTGGGAGTGGGTGGTGGACTCCATGGCGCTGGTGGGCTCGTCGGCTACCAGCAGACGCGGCTGGTTGGCTATCGCCATAGCGATCATCACCTTCTGGCACATGCCATCCGACAGCTCGTGGGGATAGGCGCGCATTACCTTGCGGTGATCCTTGACGCCTACCCGGTGCAGCAGGGCGATGGCCTTCTTCTTGCGCCACTGGAAGCGTTGCCAGAATTGTCCCTCGAACGAATCGGTCGGGATCGCCTCTTCCAGCTGGGTGCCGATCTCCTCGGAGGGGTCGAGACAGCTGATGGGGTCCTGGAAGATCATGGCGATCTCGCGGCCCATGATGCGACGGCGCTCCTTGGGGGCCATGGTCAGCAGATCCATGTCGTTGAAGCGCATCCGGTCGGCACGTACCGTCCAGTTGTCCTTCTCGATGCCGACGATCACCTTGGCGATCAGACTTTTACCGGAGCCGGATTCACCCACCAGACCGCGGATCTCCCCCTCGGTCAGGGTCAGGCTCACCTTGTCCACCGCCTTGACCTTGCCTTGTGGGGTGTCGATCTCGATGGTGAGATTGCGAATATCGAGCAGCGGCATCAGTCATTCCCCTCTTTGAGTGCTTCACGAATGCCTTCACCAACTAAATTGGTCACCAGCACGCTGAACAGGATGGCGATGCCGGGCAGGGTGACGGTCCAGGGGGCGAGATAGATAAGGTCGCTCGAATCGGCCAGCATGGTGCCCCACTCCGGTTGGGGAGATTGGGCGCCGAGGCCGAGAAAACCGACCGCCGAGATATCGAGAATGGCTGCCGACAAGGTGCGGGTGGTCTGGGCCACCAGGGTCTCGACAATGTTGGGCAAAATAGCCAGACGCATGATCCGGAAGGGGGGCGAGCCATCGAGGCGGCTGGCGGTGATGTACTCCTTCTGCATTTCGGCATGCACCGCGTTGTAGGTGGCCCGGATAAAGGGTGGGATCAACGCCAGGGTAATGGCTATCAGGGTATTGCCAAAACCCGGCCCCATGATGGCGACCATGATGATAGCCATCAGCAGGGAGGGGATGGAGAGCAGGGTATCGAGCAGGTGGTGCAGCACGCTCGATTTAAGCCCCTTGCTCATGCCGCCGAGGATGCCGATGGCGGAACCCACCACCATGGCGATCACCACTACGACCAGCGCATAACCGAAAGTGAGGCGCGCCCCCACCACCAGCCGGGAGAGCATGTCACGCCCCAGATCGTCGGTGCCGAGGAAGTAGTCGATGTTGCCGGTCGCCGCCCACGAGGGGGCCAGCAGCAGCTTGTCGGTGTGCTGTTCATCGATGCCGTAGGGGACGACCAGCGGCCCCACCAGCGTGATGAGCAGCAACAGCAAAAAGCACCAAAGCCCTGCCATCGCCAGCGGATTGCGGCTGTAGGAGGCCCACGTCTGCTCAAGGGGGGAGAGGATCTTGAGCTCGGGATAGATGTTCGATTTATCTTGCATAGGATACCTGGCTCCTGGTCACGCCATGAGCGCGTTCAATCTTGTTTGGCATACAACTCTTTGCGCCGTGCCGGATAGATAAGGGTGGTCAGCAACTCGGTGCTGACGCTGGTCAGGATCACGAAACTGGCCACCACCAGGGTCGCGCCGCGAATGGCGGCGTAATCCTGCAGGGCGATGCTGCTGATGAGCCAGCGGCCGATCCCGTGCCACTCGAACACCACCTCGGTGATCATGGCGGAGGTGAGCACGCTGCCCAGTTGCAGACCCAGCAGCGGCAGTACCGGCGGCAGGGCGTTCTTCAGACCATGGCGCCAGACGATCTGCGCCTTGGAAAGGCCCCGGCTCGCCGCCGCCTTGATGTAGTTCTGCTTCATCACGTCGATGAGGGAACTGCGTACATGGCGGATCACCTCGGTGGTAGGCACTACCGCCAGCACCAGTGACGGAAGGATCAGGTGGCGCAGGGCATCATGCAGCGCCGCTTGCCGCCAGGGCTCGTTGCTGAGCAGCACATCGATCACCGCGATGCCGGTAATGGGGGGCACGTCGTAGAGCAGGCTGATCTGCCCGGAGGCTGGCAACCAGCCGAGATCCAGCGAAAAGAGCATTACCACCAGCAGCGCCAGCCAGAATACCGGCACCGCATAGCCGATAAGACCGGCAGTCATGATGGAGAGATCCAGCGTCTTGCCCTGTGACAGGGCCGCCAGGGTGCCGAGGGGAATGCCCACCAGCAATGAGATGGCGAACGCCGCCAGACAGAGGATCAGGGTCGCCGGGAAGTAGTGGCGGATCTCGTCCAGCACCGGTAGCCCGGAGACGCTGGAGAGCCCCAGGTCACCTGCGAAAATGCGGCGCAGGAAGTCGGGATAGCCGCTCCAGAAGCTGAGCTGATGGCCGATCAGCCGATAGTCCAGCAGATAGGCGACAAAGGTCAGTGCCAGCAGAGTGATAAGCAGCAGGTTGATGCGGCGCAAGGTGTATAGAAGCATGCTTACTCCCTGTGAGCCTGGTTGAAGGAGGTGCCGCCAAAGGGCATCAGCGTCAGCCCTTCGATGTTGCTGCGGCTGACCTGGGTACGCAAGGCGTGCGCCAGCGGGATCAGCGGCAGCTGTTCGTTGAGCAGGGTCTGGGCATAGTAGTAGTTGCGCAGCCGGAACGAGAGCTGGGGCGTGGTGACCGCATCATCCAGCAGCTGGTCGAAGGCCGGGCTGCACCAGCGGCTGTAGTTGTTGCCGCGCTCCACTGCCGAGCAGCTCAGCAGCTGGCGGAAGAAGTTGTCCGGATCGGCGTTGTCGGCAATCCAGCCGGAGAGCAGACTGTCGTACTGCCCCTTGGTGAGGCGGCCTTCGATCACCGGCCACTCCCGTTGCACGATCTTGAGCTTGATCCCGACCTTGGCCAGATCGCTGCGGATCAGCTGGGCGGTCTTGACCGCATCCGGGTTGTAGGGGCGGGAGTCCGGTTGCACCAGCACCTGCATCTCGAACCCTTTCTCCAGACCCGCCTCCTTGAGCAGCTGGCGCGCCCGTTTCAGATCGGGTTTGCGCTCGGGCAGGCTGGGGTTGTACCCCCATGAGAGGGTCGGCAGCAGGCTGTTGGCGGGCAGGCCGGTATCGAAATAGACCGCCTGAAGCAGGTTGTCGATATTGATGGCGCTGGCAATGGCCTGACGCACCTTGACGTTGTTGAACGGCGGCTTGCGGGTATTGAGGGCCAAAAAGGCGACGTTCATCCCCGACTGGACCGAGAGACTGAGCGCCGGATTTTGCTTGATCATCGAGAGCTGGCTGGCGGAAGGGGTGCTCATTACGTCGCACTCGCCGGTCAGCAGCTTGGCCAGCCGTTTGGCGGATTTGGGGGTGATGTCGTAGACCAGCTGTTCAATCTTGGCATCGCCGCCCCAGTAGCCGGGGTGGCGCAGATAGCGGATGAACTCGTTGTGGCGATACTCCTTGAAGCTGAACGGCCCGGTGCCGATGGGGCGGCTATCGAGCAGGGCTGGCGTGCCCGCCTGCAACATCTGCTCGGCGTATTCGGAGGAGAGGATCACCGCATAGTCGCTGGCCAGGGTGGCGAGGAAGGAGGCGTTCGGCTGGTTCAGCTCGAATACCACCGTCTGCGGCCCCTTCTTGCTCACCCGCTTGATCAGCAGATCTTGCCCCAGGCTGTAGAAGTAGGGGTAATCGCCGCCGGACACATTGTGATAGGGGTGCTGCTCGTCAAGCTGGCGGGCATAGGTGAAGACCACGTCATCGGCATTGAAAGTGCGGGTGGGCTTGAACCAGGGGGTATGGTGAAACGTCACCCCCTTGCGCAGGGTCAGGGTATAGGTGAGGCCATCCTCGCTGACATGCCAGTTGGTGGCGAGCGCCGGCTCCAGCGCCAGGGTGTTGGGGTTCACCTCCAGCAGGCGGTCGTAGAGCGGACGGGCACTGGCATCCAGTGTCACCCCGGAGTTGGAAACATGGGGATTGAAGGAGAGGGGGGATCCCTCAGCACAATAGATGAGTCCGGTTTTGGAGGCCTCGGGTTGCTTCTGGCAGCCGGTGACCAGCACCAGCAGACCCAGCAGCAAGGGTGTGAGCATTCTCATTGTTGAACCATGTTCTTATAGGGGTTTTGTACGCACGTTTTGATACAAATGTGCCAGCGCGAAGGCTGGCGTGTTGCTGGAGTCGGCATCAACCGCGCTCCTTCACTCTTGTACTGCATCGTTATCGCCATTCAGCAGCTGATATTTGCGTAGCATGCCACGGAACTGGTGATAGCTTAAGGCCAGCAGTTGAGCGGCTTTGCGCTGATTATACTGGGATTGCTGCATCGCTTGCTTGAGTAAATTAATCTCGTACTCCGCCACCGCCTGCTTGAGATCGAGCGGCAAGGCGAGGGGGGATGCAGATTGTACCTCGCTTCGGGCCTCTTGCGCAGGTTGCGTGACCTGTGGTCGCCAGGGGGAATCAAACGGGTTGAGCACCAGGGTCGAGAGCGGCAACTGGGGATTGCCCTGACGGTAGATGCTGCGCTCCACCACGTTCTTCAGCTCCCGCACGTTGCCCGGCCAGTGGTAATCCAGCAGCAGCTGGGTTGCCTTGCGCGAGAAACCGGCAAACAGCGGATAGCCCAGCTCCCGGGTCATGCTGTGGGCGAAGTGCTCCGCCAGCATCAGGATATCTTCCCGCCTCTCCCGCAAGGGGGGGAGGGTGATCACATCAAACGCGAGCCGGTCGAGCAGATCGTGGCGAAACTGCCCCATGTCGGCCAGCGCAGGGAGATCCTCGTTGGTGGCGCAGACCAGCCGCACATCCACCTTGAGGGGCTTGGCCCCGCCCACTCGCTCGAACTCGCCATACTCGATGACCCGCAGCAGCTTCTCCTGCACCCGGGCGCTGGTGGTGGCCAGCTCGTCGAGGAAGAGGGTGCCGCCATCGGCCCGCTCGAAGCGGCCCTGATGGCGCTTGGCGGCGCCGGTAAACGATCCCGCTTCGTGACCGAACAGCTCGGTCTCCAGCAGGCTCTCGCTCAGGGTGGCGCAGTTGATGGTGACAAAGCTTTGATCCCAGCGCGCCGAGAGATAATGTAGGCGGTGGGCGATCAGCTCCTTGCCCGTCCCCCGCTCACCGATGATCAGCACGGGTTTGCGCAGCGGGGCGAGCCGTGAGGCCTGCTCAATGATCTCGAGAAATGCGTTGGATTCCCCCAGCAGGCTTTCCGTGGCCGTGGTCATAGTGATCCCTGTCAGTTGTAAAAGCTGGTCAATCTTACCAAAAGTTGGTGATTTTAATCATCACTTGCGCGAGGCATCTTGCAATCCGGCTATTCTGCCCCATATAAATCAACAAGTTAAATTTTGTTCCAGATTGGCACACAAGTTGCCATTGTCAATGGAGAAACAACGCCATGCCAATAACAGGAGTGCAATCATGAGTATTTTTTCCCGTCTGGCCGACATCATCAATTCCAACCTGACGGCCCTGCTCGACAAGGCAGAAGATCCCCAGAAGATGGTGCGCCTGATCATCCAGGAGATGGAGGACGAGCTGGTCAAGGAGCGTTCCAATCTGGCCCGCTTCCTCGCCAGCCAGAAAGAGATTGGTCGTCAGGTCGCCCGTCATCAGGAGCGGGTCGACGAGTGGCAAGCCAAGGCCGAGCTGGCCCTGACCAAAGGGCGTGAAGATCTGGCCCGCGCGGCCCTTATCGAGAAGAAGAAACAGACCGAGTTGTCAGAGACCCTCTACCGCGAGCAGCAGTCGGTCGACAGCGGCATCGAGAAGCTGGGTGAGGAGATTCGCCAGCTCGAAGCCAAGCTGGAAGATGCCCGCGCCCGTCAAAAGGCGATGGCTATTCGCACCGAAGCGGCCAGCAGTCGTCTCAACGTGCAGAGCCAGGTAGCTCGTGGCGAGAGCCAGGCGGTAGTGAACAAATTCGAGCGGATGGAGCGTCGCATCGACGAAATGGAAGCGCGCGCCGATCTGGGTCAGTCCGACAAGGCGCTGGCGCAGCAGTTTGCAGAGCTGGAAGTGGACGATCAGATAAGCCGTGAGCTGGAAGCGATGCGCCAGAAGCTGAGCCAGGGCGACGGTAAAAGCGAAGGCAAACAGGGGGAGTAACAGATGGAAGATCTGCTGGGCGTATTGATGGTTCCCATGGTGGTCTTCATGGTGGTGGTGGCCCCCATCTGGCTGGTGCTGCACTATCGTGCCAAGGGACGGATTGGCGCCGGTCTTGCCGATAGCGAGCGGGAACAGCTGCAAGGGTTGCTGGCTCGCACCGAGAAGATGCAGGAGCGAGTGGGCGCGCTCGAATCAATTCTGGATGCGGAAGTACCCGGTTGGAGGAACAAGGTATGAGCAGTGTCAGTCGTGAAGGGCGTAACCTCTATCGCGATCCCCAGCGTGGCAAGATAGCCGGGATCTGTGCCGGTTTGGCTGAGTATTTCGGGGTGGAGACCTGGATCGTGCGGCTGCTCGCCATCAGTGGCCTTATCTTCGCCGGTTTCATTACCTTCACCGCCTATATCGCTGCCTGGTTCTTGCTCGACAAAAAGCCGGTCACCCTCTATTCGCAAGAGGATGCCGACTTTGCCGAGGTGCGGATGAAAGCGCGCAGCTGGCAGGCGGGGATCACCCCTCATCAGGCGCTGGGCCGCATCGCGCAGGAACTTGACGCGCTGGAGCCCAGAGTTCAGCGGATCGAGAAGCTGGTGACCTCCAGGGAGTTCACCCTGCAGCGGGAGTTTCGCAAGCTGTAGTTCTTGCTCAAGCACTCAATGTCGATGGCGGCGCCTCCCGTGATGCGCCACCATCGACACCAGCTATCCAGATGCAACCACCAAGGGAGAACGGGTCAAGCCTTGATACTCAATAAACTGGAACAGAAGTTGACTCGCCTGCAACACAAGGCGAACGACGTGGTGAACCGGGTGCGGGATCGCCATATTCGGCTGGCGGTGACCGGCCTCTCTCGCAGCGGCAAAACCGCCTTTATCACGGCGCTGGTCAACCAGCTGGAACACGCGGCCATCGATGGCCGTTTGCCGTTGTGGGATGCCCTGCGTCAAGGGCGCATCCTCGGCGCCCGCCGGGTGCCGCAGCTCAATGCCCACATCCCCACCTTTGCCTACGAGCGTGGCCTCGACTCCCTGTTTGGCGATCCACCTGCCTGGCCCGAGCCCACCCGCGGCGTGGCCGAAGTGCGCCTCGAAATCCGCTATCGCACCCGTCACCCCCTGCGCAAGCATCTGGGGGAGATCTCCACCCTCTACGTGGATCTGGTGGACTACCCCGGGGAGTGGCTGCTCGACTTGCCGCTCCTTGAGATGAGCTACGAGCAGTGGAGCGAACAGGTGCGCGAGCAGCTGCGCCGCCCCGAGTTGCAGGCACTTGCCGCCAGCTGGCTAACCCCCGGGTGGCAGGTCGATCAGCGCTTCGAAGAGCGGCCGGTGGCTGAGCTTGCCGAGCGCTACACCGCCTATCTGCATGCCTGCAAACAGGAGTTGGGATTGCACCTTATTCAACCCGGTCGCTTCGTGTTGCCGGGGGAGTATGCCGGTGCCCCCATGCTGCAATTTGTCCCCTGGGTGTGGGAGATGCCTGACAGCGAGCCCGCTGATGGCACTCTTTACGCCACTCTCAAGCAGCGCTTCGAGCAGTACAAACAGCATCTGGTGCAGGGTTTTTATGAGCAGCACTTTGCCGGCTTTGATCGCCAGATCGTGCTGGTGGATTGCCTGCAGCCCCTCAACGCCGGGGCGGCCAGCTTTGGCGACATGCAGCAGGCCATCGCCCGCATCATGGAGAGCTTTGCCTACGGTAAGAGCAACTGGTGGCGGCGACTCTTTTCGCCCCGTATCGACAAGCTGCTCTTTGTGGCGAGCAAGGCCGATCACGTTACCCCCGAACAGCATGCGCCCATGGTCTCACTGCTGCAGCATCTGGTGCGCAGCGGTCGCGGTCAGGCCCGTTTTGAGGGGATCACCACCGAGTGTCTGGCGCTCGCCGCCATCAAGGCGACCGAAGTGGGCAAGGGGGTGGCCAATGGCCGCGAGTTCCCCGCCATCCGTGGCACCAGCCTGAGCGGTGAGCCGCTGCTGCTCTTCCCCGGAGAGGTGCCGCCCCATATTCCCCCCGCACAGTGGTGGAACAGTCAGGGTTTTGATTTTCAGGCGTTTCGCCCCATGCCCATGAGCCCCCATCAGGCGCTGCCCCATATCCGGCTCGATGCGGCGCTGGAGTTTCTGCTCGGGGATCACCTCGAATAACGGTGTGCGGCTTGGGTTTGTTTCCTGCGCCGCCCGCAGGAGACTCTTTTCAGGAGAACAAGGCGATGAACGATCAGATAAAAGAGCGGCCACCGTTGCAGGGCAAGGTGATCCTTGAGCCTGCCTTGACGGTGGCCAGTGACGAGCGACCGCCCGCACCGGCCCAGCGGCTGGAGGAGGCGAGTTTCGAGCGCCTCGACGAGCTGGACGAGTTCACCGAGGTGGAGAGCGCCCTCGTCAGCAAACCGCGCCGCCGCCATCGGCTGCTGGCGTGGGGGCTGGGGGCAGTCGGTCTGCTCTCGTTGGTCCAGTATGGCGCCTTTCTTTACGATCAATTTCTCACCACTCCGCTCTGGGGCAGCGCTTGGCTGGCGGCCTCGGCGCTGGTGGCGGCGGGGACCGCCAGCGTGGTGGGGCGCGAGTGGCTGCGACTGCGCACCCTCAAGCGGCGTCAGGATGTACGCTCGCGCGCAGAAGATCTGCTTGCTCATCAGGGAGTCGGACAGGGGCAGGCCTTTTGCGAAGGGTTGGCGGTCAAAAGTGGCGACAAGGGGCGCGAGGGGTATCAAACCTGGCTGGCCCAGCTCGACGAGAGCCACAGCGATCGGGAAGTGCTGACCCTTTACAGTCAGCTGGTATTGAGCGAACGCGACAAGCTTGCCCAGGCGCGGGTGGCCAAATGGTCGGGGGAGGCCGCTGTTCTGGTGGCGCTCAGCCCGCTCGCCACCGTCGACATGATGCTGATGTTGTGGCGCAACTTGCGGATGATCGAGGATATCGCCGATGTCTACGCCATCGAGCTCGGCTACTGGAGCCGCATACGCCTCATTCGTCAGGTGTTTCGCAACATGCTCTACGCCGGTGCCACCGAGCTGGTGACCGAGGTGGGGATGGACTTGCTGGGCGCCGAGTTTGCCGCCAAGCTCTCTGCCCGCGCGGCGCAAGGGGTGGGGGCCGGGCTGCTCACCGCTCGCCTTGGCCTGCGCACCATAGAGGCGTGCCGTCCGCTGCCCTGGTGTGCGGACGAGAAACCCAAACTGGGAGAGCTGCGCAAGCGGCTGATCGGCCAGCTGGCGGGGTATCTCAACAAATCCTGATAGCCCTGTCTGCACCTTGCTGCGATGACCCATGCCCCTGTTGTGCTCGCCAAGCCGCAGGGGCATGGTTTTAATCGGCAGATCATTGAGTTGGCAGCAGTGCCCGGTTTTGGCGAGGCGCCCGTTTACGGTTAAGCTGGCAGTCAATCTTACCAATCACACTCATCGTACCAATCGGCAAGGATGCCCGATGAACTTTACCTTTCGCCAGATCCGTTATTTTGTGGCCGTGGCCGACAGCTTCTCAGTGAGTCGCGCCGCCGCCGAGCTGCATATCTCCCAGTCGGCGGTCACCAGCGCCATTCGCGAGCTGGAGACCGAGCTCGGCGCCCCGCTATTCGAGCGCAATCCGCGCGGCGTCACCCTCACCACTCAGGGGCACCAGTTTTTACTCCACGCCCGCCGCATTCTCGGCGCCATGACCGAGGCGAGCCACTCCCTCAAAGCGGTGGCCCAGCAGGATCAGGGACGACTCACCATCGGCGTGACCACCTTGGTGGCGGGTTACTACCTTTCAGAGGCGCTCGGCCGTTTTCGCCGCGCCTTTCCGGCGGTACAGATCGAGGTGAAGGAGGATGAACAGCCCTTCCTTGAGCACCAGATCGTCAACGGCGAGGTGGATGTGGGGATCCTGATGACCAACCGCACCATCCGGCAAGAGGCGTTTGATACCGAATTGCTGACCCGTTCGCCGCTGCGGCTCTGGCTGGCCGCCAACCACCCGCTCTGCGCCGAGTCGACCCTCTCGCTTACCGCGCTGGGGGAGGAGCCGATGATCTCGCTGACCGCCGATCAGCTCGATCAGATCATCGGTGGCGGCCTGCGCCGCTACGGCATCTCCCCCCGTATCGTGCTGCGCACCGCATCGGTGGAGGCGGTGCGCAGTCTGGTCGCCAGCCAGCTCGGGGTCGCCCTGTTGCCCGACTTTGCCTATCGCCCCTGGTCGCTGGAGCAGGAGCGGGTCGAGGCGCGCCCCATCAAGGAGCCCATTCCCGCCATCGATATCGGGCTGGTGTGGCGCCGTGGTTCTCGGCTGGATTGGATGGCGCGGGAATTTATCGATATTGCGCGGGATCAGAGCCGATTGAGAGCTCGTCAGGCGCTCCCTCGCTAGCCATCTCTTGCGGGGTAGCCACCAAAAATCAGATTCATCTGCACTCGATATCGATTTAGCTGATACCTGAGCCACCAAAAATTGAAATATTCATCGTATTGCCACTCCCCTAAGCTCATTGCTGGTTAACAGGATGTTAACGCCAATGGCGGCGTTCCTTCACCTGATGCAAGTCAACACAATGCAAGGAGTGCATGATGAAATTGACCCCTCTGATGCTGGCTCTTGTGCCGGCGCTGCTGGTAGGCCAGACCCAGGCTGCCCCGACCGAGCTCGGCAAGGGTGAAGGCCAGCTCAATATCGTGGCCTGGGCTGGCTACGTTGAGCGTGGCGAGACCGACAAGAACTACGACTGGGTGACCGGATTCGAGAAAGAGACCGGCTGCAAGGTGAGCGTCAAGACGGCGGCCACCTCGGACGAGATGGTGGCGTTGATGAACGAGGGGGGCTTCGATCTGGTGACCGCCTCCGGCGATGCCAGTCTGCGTCTGATTGCCGGTGGCAAGGTGCAGGCGCTCAATCTGGCGCTCATCCCGAGCTACAGCAAGATTGATCCCCGGCTGCAAAATGCCCCCTGGCACACTGTGGATGGCAAGCACTACGGCGTGCCCTACCAGTGGGGCGGCAATATCCTGATGTACAACACCAAGGTGTTCCCCAAGGTACCGGACTCCTGGAACGTGGTATTCGAGGAACAGACCCTGGCGGATGGCAAGTCCAACAAGGGGCGGGTGCAGGCCTTTGACGGCCCGATCCACATCGCCGATGCCGCCCTCTATCTGATGACCCATCAGCCTGCCCTGGGCATCAAGGATCCTTACGAGCTGAACGAGGATCAGTACAAGGCCTCCCTCGATCTACTGCGCAAGCAGCGCCAGCTGGTGGGACGCTACTGGCATGATGCTTTCGTTCAAATCGATGACTTCAAGAACGAAGGGGTGGTCGCGTCAGGCTCCTGGCCGTTCCAGGCCAATGCCCTGATTGCCGACAAGCAGCCCATCGCCACCACTGTGCCGAAAGAGGGAGTGACCGGTTGGGCCGATACCAGCATGGTGCACAGCGATGCCAAGAACCTCACCTGCGCTTACAAGTGGCTGGAGCACTCCCTGAGCAACAAGCTGCAGGGGGATCTCGCCGCCTGGTTTGGCTCGGTGCCTGTGGTACCTGCCGCCTGTGAGGGCAATGCCCTGCTGGGCCCGACCGGGTGCAAAACCAACGGTATCGACAACTTCGATCGGGTTCGCTTCTGGCGCACTCCGGTTTCCCAGTGCAAGAGCCAGGGAACTTGCGTGCCCTATTACCGCTGGGTTTCCGACTATATCGCCATTCTGGGCGGCCGCTAAGGCGGGGTGAGCAAGGTGGTCGGAACCGCTGCCACCTTGCCAACGGCAGGGGAGCTGCGCCTCCTCTGCACGACTGCCGAGAGCGGATAATTAAGCGGGCCGGACAGGAGTCAGGCCCATCCCAGCACAGACAAGGATGCCCTATGAACGCCGTACAATTTGACCGGGTCAGCCGCCACTATGGCGAGGTGAAGGCGGTCGATGACATCTCTTTCCAGATCCCCTCCGGGGAATTCTTTACCCTGCTGGGGCCGAGCGGTTCCGGCAAGACCACTTGCCTGCGGATGATCGCCGGCTTCGAGTACCCGAGCGACGGGGAGATCCGCCTGTTTGGCGAACCCTGCTCCACCGTGCCGCCCTATGATCGCAACCTCAACACCGTGTTTCAGGACTATGCCCTGTTTCCCAACATGGATGTGCGCGACAACATCGGCTATGGCCTGATGCTCAAGGGGGTCGCCAAGGCGGAGCGTTACCGCAAGGTGGACGAGATGCTGGAGCTGGTGCGACTGCCCGGGGTCGGCAAGCGCCGCCCAAGCCAGCTCTCCGGCGGCCAGCGCCAGCGCATCGCCATCGCCCGGGCGCTTATCAACCAGCCACGCATCCTGCTGCTGGATGAGCCGCTGGGGGCCCTCGATCTCAAACTGCGCGAGCAGATGCAGCTTGAGCTCAAGGCGCTGCAACGCCAGCTGGGCATCACCTTTATCTTCGTCACCCACGATCAGCAGGAGGCGCTCTCCATGAGCGACCGGATCTGCATCTTCAGTCAGGGCAAGATCGAGCAGATCGCTGCGCCCGATACCATCTACGACGCTCCGGCGACGCCGTTTGTGGCCCGCTTCGTTGGTACCGTCAATCTGTTCGAAGGGGAGCAGGCCAGACGGCTGTGCGGCGACGGCAGCCAGATGATGGTGCGCCCGGAGCGGATCCGGCTCGCTGAGGCGGGCGCGCCGGGCTGGTCGGGGGAGATCCGCGAGGTGGAGTATCTGGGTCCCTTCGTCCGTTATCGGGTTGATCTCGGGGAGCAGCTCGAGATCATCGTCAACCACCCCAATGAGGGGCAGGCCCGTCTGGCGCGTGGCAGCAGGGTCAGCCTCAGCTGGCCGGAGCAGGCCATCCACCGCCTGAGCGGCGCCCATCAGGGGGCGCAGCCATGAGTGCCCCTCACAGTGCGAGTCTTGCCATGAACCATCAGCCCGAACCTGCCCGTTTCAGGCCGCTGCGGCGCCTCTCGACCCTGCTCTATGGGCGGCCCAGCCTGCTGCTGGCGATCCTGCTGGGGCCGCCGCTGCTGTGGCTCGGCATCATCTATGTCGGCTCCTTGCTGATGCTGCTCTCCAACTCCCTGTTCGGGCTGGACGAGTTCAGCGGTCAGGTGCGCCACGAGCTGGGGCTGCAAAACTTCGTCGCCCTGCTGCGACCGGAGAATCTGGATGTGATCGGCCGCACCGTCGGCATGTCGCTGCTGGTGACCCTGGCCTGCGCCCTGCTCGGTTTTCCGGTTGCCTACTACATGGCACGCTACACCAGTGGCAAGACCCGGGCGCTGTTCTATGTAGGGATCATGCTGCCGCTCTGGTCCAGCTATCTGGTGCGGGTCTACGCCTGGAAGCTGATCTTGGCCAAGGAGGGGGTAGTGAGCTGGCTGGCAGACAGCATGGGGCTGGAGTGGCTGCTCGATGCCATCCTCTCCCTGCCGGTGATAGGTGGCCCGTCGCTCTCCTTCTCGCGGCTCGGCACCTTTATCGTGTTCGTCTATGTCTGGCTGCCCTTCATGATCCTGCCCATTCAGGCGGCGGTGGAGCGTATTCCGCGATCCCTGCTGGAGGCGAGCAGCGATCTGGGGGCGACACCCGCCCAGACCTTTCGCAACCTGATCCTGCCGCTGGCGTTGCCCGGTGTGGTGGCGGGCTCCATTTTCACCTTCTCGCTGACCCTCGGTGATTACATCATCCCCGGCATCATCGGCAACTCGACCATGTATATCGGTCAGGTGGTCTACATGCAGCAGGGAACGGCGGGCAACCTGCCCTTTGCCGCAGCCTTCTCGCTGGTGCCGATCCTTATCATCGCCATCTATTTGGCGATTGCGAAACGACTGGGGGCTTTTGATGCGCTTTGACCCTATCGCTTTGAACCGGCAGCAAGGAGGCCGTCATGTCAGCTAGCTCAATGATCAGTCAGGGAGAGCGCCCTTCGGGCCTGCTCAAGTACGCCGCCATCGGTGGCCTTCTGTTCCTGCACTTTCCCATTCTGTTTATCTTCCTCTACGCCTTCACCAGCGAGAGCAAGAGTTACCAGTTTCCGCCTCCCGGGCTCACCCTCAAGTGGTTCGAGGTGACCCTCAATCGCCCCGATGTGTGGCGTGCCATCCAGCTGTCACTGGAGGTCGCGGGGCTGGCGACACTGGCGGCCATGATCCTCGGCACCTTGGCGGCAGGGGCCATTGCCCGCAGCCGCTTCTTCGGTCAGGAGGTGGTGTCGCTGTTGCTGGTGTTGCCCATCGCGCTGCCCGGTATCGTCACCGGTATCGCGCTGCGCTCGGCCTACGGCTTGATGGAGATCCCGTTCAGCTTTTGGACCATCGTTATCGGCCACGCCACCTTCTGTGTGGTGGTGGTCTACAACAATGCGCTGGCCCGTTTTCGCCGCACCAACCAGAGCCTCATCGAGGCGTCGATGGATCTCGGGGCCGACGGCTTCCAGACCCTGCGCTACGTGATCCTGCCCAATCTGGCCACGGCGCTGCTGGCGGGGGGCATGCTGGCCTTTGCCCTGAGTTTTGACGAAGTGATCGTCACCACCTTTACGGCGGGCCAGCAGACCACGCTGCCCATCTGGATGTATCAGGAGCTGATCCGTCCCCGAGACAGGCCGGTCACCAACGTGGTGGCCCTCATCATAGTGGCCTTCACCACTATCCCCATTTTGCTTGCCTACTACCTTACTCGCGACACCCATGATGTCGCTGGCAGTGGCAAATGATGACTCAACGCGTGCGCAAGGATGCAACCATGAAACTCTCTACCCAACTCTTGATTGATGGCCAGTTTGTGACCGGCGAGGGGCAGGCCGAACCCATTCTCAACCCGGCCAATGGCGAGCAGATCGCCGCCGTACCCGAAGCCTCGTTCGAACAGGTGAACCGGGCGGTGAACGGTGCCCAGCGCGCCTTCGCCCAGTGGAGCCGCACCACCCCGGCCCAGCGCAGCAACCTGCTGCTGCGTCTGGCGGATCTCATCGAGCGCCACGCCGAGGAGTTTGCGGCGCTCGAATCCCTCAACTGCGGCAAACCCTATCTGGCTGTGCTCAACGACGAGCTGCCTGCGGTGGTGGACTGCTTCCGCTTCTTTGCCGGGGCGGCCCGCTGTCTGCAAGGGCCGCTGGCGGGGGAGTATCTCGAGGGGCACACCAGCATGATCCGCCGCGATCCCATAGGTGTTGTGGGCAGTATCGCCCCCTGGAACTACCCGCTGATGATGGCGGCCTGGAAGATGGCGCCGGTGCTGGCGGCGGGCAATACGGTGGTGCTCAAACCCTCCGAGCAGACCCCGCTTACCGCGCTGCGTTTGGCGGAGCTGGCCAGCGAGATCTTCCCCCGCGGCGTTATCAACGTTATCTGCGGGCGGGGCGAGAGTGTAGGGGCGCCGCTGGTGGAGCACCCGCTGGTGCGGATGGTGTCGCTCACCGGCGATATCGCCACCGGCCAGAAGATCCTGCAGAGCGCCGCCCGCACCATGAAGCGCACCCACCTTGAGCTGGGGGGCAAGGCGCCGGTGATCATCTTCGACGATGCGGATCTGGAGGCGGTGGTGGCGGGCATTCGCACCTTCGGTTTCTACAATGCAGGGCAAGATTGCACCGCCGCCTGCCGTATCTATGCCCAGGGCAAGATCTACGACAAGTTCGTCGCCGCCATGACCGAGGCGGTGGCCTCCATCAAGGTAGGTAACCAATACGAGGAGGGGGTCGAGATGGGGCCGCTTATTTCGGACAGACAGCGCAACCGGGTCGCCAGCTTTGTCGAACGGGCCCAGAGCAGCGGTCATGTGGAGGTGACGGCGGGGGGCAAGATCCGCCCAGGCAACGGCTTCTTCTTCGAGCCGACCCTGATTGTCGGGGCCCGTCAGGAGGATGAGATCGTGCGGCGTGAGGTGTTTGGCCCCGTGGTGTCGGTGACCCGTTTCAACGATGCCGAGCAGGTGGTGCAGTGGGCCAACGACTCGGACTATGGCCTCGCCTCGTCGGTCTGGACCAAAGATCTGAGCCTCGCCAGCAAGGTGGCCAGCCACCTGCAATATGGCTGCACCTGGATCAACACCCACTTCATGCTCACCTCCGAGATGCCCCACGGCGGCATGAAGATGTCGGGCTACGGCAAGGATCTCTCCCTCTATGCACTGGAGGATTACACTGTGCCGCGCCATATCATGGTCAAGTTGTAGTGGGGATTGGTGAGCGGGTTGTCACAATTTATTTACAACTATTTCCGGCAGCCGACTCATGGGTCGGCTGCTTTTTTTGTTGCCATTTCGTTACATTGAAACCGTGATGAAACGGCAAGGCGCCTTGATGTGGCGCCAGAGGATGGAACCGCTATGGCAACCTGTTATACCGCACACCAGCCGGATGCCGACGGGGTGATCCACTACAGCAACGAAGAGCATGGCACCTGGCAGATCCTGATCGAACGTCAGTTCGCCGCTCTCGATGGCAAGGGGTGTGACGAGTATCTGGCCGGTCTCGACAGACTGGGGCTGCCCCGTGATCGCATCCCCCAGCTGGCCGAGATCAACTCCGTCTTGCAGCCTGCGACCGGCTGGTCGGTGGCTGCGGTGCCTGCGCTTATCTCGTTCGATCGCTTCTTCGCCCTGCTGGCCAATCGCCAGTTTCCGGTGGCGACCTTTATCCGGCGCCGGGACGAGCTCGACTACCTGCAAGAGCCCGATATCTTTCACGAGATCTTTGGCCACTGCGCCATGCTGACTAATCCGGCCTTTGCCCACTTCACCCACCTATACGGTCAGTTGGGGCAGCAGGCGAGCAAGGATCAGCGGGTTTTTCTGGCGCGGCTCTACTGGTTCACCGTGGAGTTTGGCCTCTTGGCAACGCCCGACGGGCTGCGTATCTACGGTGGCGGCATTCTCTCCTCCATCGGCGAGACCGCCTATGCCCTCTCTGGCCAGCCGCTGCTGCAACCTTTCGATCTGTTGACCGTGCTGCGCACTCCCTATCGTATCGACATCATGCAGCCCACCTATTTTGTGCTGCCGAGTCTCGATCATCTCTACCAGCTGACTGGGGAGGAGATCATGGCTGCTCTGGCCGAGGCCAGTCGGCTTGGCCTCTATCCGCCGCGTTTTGAGGTTGCCGCTGGCAAACAGGCGAGCTGACCAAAAGCAAACAACCCTATTTCATTTTCATTAATTCAAGCAGGAGTAACCCATGTCCAAACTGGCCAGCCAGCAGTGTGAAGCGTGCCGCGCCGATGCCCCCAAGGTGAGCGATGAGGAGCTGCGCGAGCTGATGCAGCTTATCCCCGACTGGCAGCCGCTGGTGGAGGAGGGGGCGCTGCAACTGCGGCGGGAATTTACATTTCGCAACTTCAAGGAGGCGCTGGCCTTTACCAACCGCTTGGGGGAGCTGGCGGAGGCGGAGTTCCACCATCCCGCCATCCTGACCGAGTGGGGTAAGGTGACCGTCAGCTGGTGGACTCACAAGATCGGCGGTTTGCATCGTAACGACTTCATCATGGCGGCGCGCACCGATCAGTTGCTCCGGTAATCGCGCCCCACACCAGCGTCATCGGTTGACCCGGGCCTGCCTGCGAAAGCGGGGCAGGCCCGCATTTTTATGGGCTGGCGCTCGCACTGGGGGGATCGAGACTGTATTATCCGCTCATTCATAGAGTTAGCTAGGAAGTGTGTCCCGAATGCGTCTTGAAGTCAGCTGTGAAGACCGCCTGGGCCTGACCCGGGAACTGCTCGACCGCCTGGTGGAGCACAATATCGATCTGCGCGGCATCGAAATCGATACCTCAGGCATCATCTATCTCAACTTTCCCGAGCTGGAGTTCAGTGATTTTCAGCATTTGATGCCGGAGATCCGCCGCATTCCCGGCGTCTACGACGTCAAGACCATCCCCTACATGCCTTCCGAGCGAGAGCACCACGAGATTGAGGCGCTGCTCAAGGCGCTGCCGGATCTGGTCTTCTCCCTCGACAGCAAGGGCAAGGTGACCCAGGCCAACCAGTCTGCCCTCACCACCCTCGGCTTGCCGGTGGAGGAGGTGCGCGGCGTGGCGCTCGGTTCGCTGGTCAAGGGGTTCTCCTTCACCCGCTGGCTGGAGGCGAGCGAGATCAAGCCGCAGACCTGCAAGCTCAGTTTCAATGGCGAAGAGTATCTGGCAGATCTGATGCCGCTGTTCGTGGCAGAAGCCCGCGGCAAGCAGGCGCTGGCCGGGGCCGTGGTGGTGCTCAAATCTGCCCGTCGGGTCGGCCTGCACTTCAGCGCGCTTCATGCGGTGGAAGTGGGGGGCTTCGAGCATCTGCAGGCCGAGAGCCCCAAGATGAAAGAGGTGCTGTCGCAAGCGCGCAAACTGGCGATGCAGGACGCACCGCTGCTGATCGTCGGCGAGACCGGTACCGGCAAGGAGCTGCTGGCCCGAGCCTGTCACGGGGCCAGCCTGCGCTCCAGCCACCCCTTTATGGCCCTCAACTGCGCCGCCATGCCCGATAACGTGGCCGAGAGCGAGCTGTTTGGTTATGCCCCCGGCGCCTTTGGCAATAACACCGAGGGCAAGCGCGGCGTGCTGGAGCTGGCGAGCGGCGGCACCCTGATGCTGGACGAGATCGGCGACATGTCTCCCCATCTGCAGACCAAGTTTTTGCGGGTGTTGCAGGATGGGGTATTCCGCCGAGTCGGTGACGAGCAGGAGGTGAAGGTCAACGTGCGTTTCATCTGCACCACCCAGAAGCAGTTGCTGGATCTGGTGCACGAAGGAACCTTCCGCGAGGATCTCTACTACCGTCTCAACGTGCTAAGTCTGGCGCTGCCCCCCCTGCGCGAGCGCAAGGCAGACATCATGGTGCTGGCCCAGCAGTTTGTCTCCCGCTTTGCCAGCGAGTTGCAGCGACCCCGTCCGCGCTTTACCCGCAACATGGCCGACTACCTGACCGCCTACCGCTGGCCGGGCAACGTGCGTCAGCTGCGCAACTGTCTCTACCGTGCCATGACCCTGCTGGAAGGGGATGAGCTGGGGCCCGAGCAGATCGATCTGCCGGTGGCGGCCGATACCATGCCGCTGATCGACGAGTGGTTTGAGGGGAATCTCGACGATGCGGTGAAGCGCTTCGAGAGCCAGCTGCTGGCCCGGCTCTATCCCGCCTTCCCGTCGACGCGCCAGCTGGCCAAACGCCTGGGCGTGTCGCATACCGCCATCGCCAACAAGCTACGGGAATACGGCATCAGCAAGAAGTGATTTCCACCTTGCTGCCTGCCACCAGAGAGCCCGTTACCAGACGGGCTCTCCGTTTTCTTTACACGAGCTCGGTAGATGATGGCGGGGTGAGACTTGTCAGGCCAGTGTCAGCCAACTTACTATCTGGGTTCATGTACCCGAACCGCAATGCCATAGCAGCGGTATTGTCAAGGCGACCACCTCCCGATCATGCTGTTACTCTTTTCCCCCGTTTAACTGCCCGTCTGGCGCTCCTGTTGGTTGCGTTTGGCCTGCTGTTGCCCCGCGCGCTGGCGGAAACGGCCGCAGAGAGCCGGGCGACGGCGGTCAGGGAGCTGGTGCTCGATATCGTGAGTTATACCCGCTGGCCCACCGAGCCTGCGGTGCTGCGTATGTGCGTGGCGGCGCCGACCGAATATGCCGGCGCCCTCAGAGATCCCCTCATTTTTAGAGACTCAAATAATTCCAAGTGTGCGGGTATATAAGCGGTGTTGCTTCAGGTAGTAGATAAATTTATCCAT
>NZ_JBFODM010000028.1:0-3178 GCF_040908325.1 Aeromonas sp. R4-1 | reverse complement strand
ATCAGCTTTGAGCAGGCCTGTGAACAGCTGGGTCTCAGCCAGCAGGAGCAACAGGCACTGGATCAGTTGCAGCAACAGCAGAGCCAAGCCAACTAGCTTGAGTTGAATCATAAAAGAGAAGACCGCCAGCAGGCGGTCTTCTCTTTTAGTCTCTGTGATAATCGGACGGCATCATGCAATACCTGCCAGCAAACGACTCCAGTTGCGTTTACCAGCGATGAAGCCGTCACGCAGGGCCCGGTACTCCAGTTGCAGCTTGAGGCGGTCATAGCGCGCCAGCGCCTTGCGCTTGCGCAGCTCCAGCAGCCGCTTGCGACTGGCGTAATAGTGTTGCAACTGCTGGCTCAGCTTGTCGTACTCCTCCTGCAGCAGCGCCTGCCACAGTTCGCGATCTTCCTGCTTGCGCAACTTGGCTTGTGCCCGTTTCAGCTGCATCTGCAGCCGGGCTTGTTCGATACGCTCCTCCGGCGAGGATCTGAGATCCCCCGCCAGACCACACCAGGAGGCGAGCCGGATCAACCACTTGGTCGGATCGAACTGCCACCAGTGAATGCCGTTGCGGTAGTCATTCTCGAACAGGTGGTGAAAGTTGTGGTACCCCTCGCCAAAGGTGAAAAAAGCCAGGATGCCGTTATCGCGAGCGGTATTGTGGTCGGTATAGGGCTGACTGCCCCAGATGTGGGCCAGCGAATTGATGAAGAAGGTGGTGTGGTGAGTCATAACCATTCTCAGCACGCCCGCCAACAGCAACATGCCGAGCATATCCCCGTGCCACAGGCCGAGCAGCAGCGGCAGCCCCAGATTAGCCGCCAGTGCCAGCGTCAGATAGTGACGGTGCTGAAACGCGACCACCGGGTTGTTCTGCAGATCACGCACATTGCTGTAATCGCCATAGCGATCTCCCTGATGCTCCCGCAGCATCCAGCCGATGTGGGAATACCAGAAACCGCGCCCCGCGCTGTAGGGGTCTTTATCGTTGTCATCCACATGACGATGGTGACGGCGGTGATCGGCCGACCAGTGCAGGGCAGAATTCTGCAGCGCCAACGCACCGCCGATGGCAAATAACCACTGCAAAGCGGGGTGCGCCTTGTAAGCCTTGTGCGACCAGAGCCGGTGATAGCCTGCGGTGATGGAGAGACCACTCAGGCAGAACAACAACAGGAAACTGGCCCACTGCCAGAAATCGTAACCGTGGCTCACGCCGTACCAGGGCACGACAATCAACGCCACTATCCCGGAGAGGGAGAACAGCAGGGTATTGGTGAAAATAATGGGGGGTCTGGCCATCTCATTGCATCCTTTCAGCGAACAGCTGTTAGCCATTTTCTATGGTGATTTCCTCACGGTCAATGGTAAAAAAGTAGGATACAAACCTGATCCTGAGGCGCCTTCGGGTTATCATTTGGCCTCAATAAGCTGAAGGTGACTGATTTCGTGGGTATTCGCGCTCAACAAAAAGAAAAAACCCGGCGTACATTGATCGATGCTGCATTCAGCCAACTGTGCGCCAATCGGAGTTTCTCCAATCTCAGCCTGCGGGAAGTCGCTCGCGAAGCAGGTATCGCACCCACCTCTTTCTATCGCCACTTTCGCGATATGGAGGAGCTGGGCCTGACCCTGGTTGACGAAGGAGGTCTCACCCTGCGCCAACTGATGCGCCAGGCACGCCAGCGCATTGCCGGTGGTGGCAGTGTCATCAGCACCTCGGTGCAAACCTTTATGGAGTTCGTTGAGAACAACCCCAACATCTTCCGGCTGCTGCTGCGGGAACGCTCCGGCACCTCGGCCGCCTTTCGTCAGGCGGTGGCTCGCGAGATCCAGCACTTTATCGCAGAGCTGACCGATTATCTGGAAGCCACCACAGAAGCACCACGGGAAGATGCCTACATCCAGGCAGAAGCCATGGTCACCATCGTCTTCAGTGCCGGTGCCGATGCACTCGACATGACCAGCGAAGAGTGCCGGGCACTCTCCGACCGAACAATTCGCCAACTGCGGATGATCGCCATGGGCGCCGAGGTACAAAACCAGAAGCGCCGTGAACCTCACCCATGACCACAGGATGGAGAACGATATGACTGAACAGCTTATGATCCCGAAAAAACCGCTCGCCATGGCCATGCTGATTGGTATCTGTGGCGATGCCTCTCTGGCCGTGCTGACCAACTCGGTTGTGCCTTTCTCCTTCTTCCCGCTGATTGCCCTCTGGCTGGCGGCCTATCAGCTGTTCCAGCACTATCGCCATGAACCCATGGTGGGCAACACCCCCATCTGTACCCTGCTCTGCTTCTTTATCGGTGTCTTCGGCCACTCCGCGCTGCTCAAGGTGCAATACCCGGAACTCGGCAGCAACTTCTTCTCCCTGATCATGATGCTGCTGCTACTGGCAGCACTCTCCATCAAGCTCGGCCTGAGCATTGGCAACAAAGAGAAGCCCTGATAAATCAACCGAGTGATGGTAATCAGTTGATAGATAAAGCAAATAGGCCTTCCCGTCGGGAAGGCCTATTTGCTTGAACGATACCTGATTAATACGGCAATCTCGGTATTCCCAACCTAGCCAAGCTGCTGGGCTTCAAGATCGACGTGCAAATGGAAGAGGGGGTGGTCAATATGGAGCTGCCCTGCAACCAGCAGGCGGCAGAAGGCTGATTTGGCCGCCTCTAGACTCGCCCATGTGACTTCCAATGAAGCTGACAAGGCTCGAATATAGCCAGAAAATGGTGGAAATAACCGGCTATCTGGCACTCTCTTGACAGGTAAAAACCAAACGTTGACGGTTTAACACGCTAAAAACACCAACTCCCTGTCGAGAGACTGGGCTTTGTGTTGGTTCTTGCGTACAAATCTGTGGGACTTATGGACAAAAACGCCCATAGCAAAAAGGCCTTCCCAATCGGGAAGGCCTTCAAATTAGTGGCGGAGCGGACGGGACTCGAACCCGCGACCCCCGGCGTGACAGGCCGGTATTCTAACCGACTGAACTACCGCTCCGCATTCGGTTAGCTTGCGCTAAATTGTTTGCCGCGTCAGTGAGTTGTCATCCTCGCAGCCGGCTATGTGTTTTCACATCACCGTTTAATTGGGTGCCTGGCAGTGTCCTACTCTCGCATGGCGAATGCCACACTACCATCGGCGCTACCGCGTTTCACTTCTGAGTTCGGCATGGGATCAG
>NZ_JBFODM010000027.1:0-5702 GCF_040908325.1 Aeromonas sp. R4-1 | reverse complement strand
CAGGGCGAGAGCGTGAACATATTGTTAAATTGACTTCAATTCAGCCAGCCCTGAATCCAATACCTTTTCCAGATATGGGCTGCTCATGCCCGCAAATTGCTGCTTCTTCCGCAAGCTTGCCTTACGGCTGGTTTCGGCTCGCAGCATGTTTTGCGCCATGTGTCGTGCACAGGCCAATATTTGAGGGGCATCACCTCGATATATCTGGCAGGCATCCTCATTCATCACGACATCCAGAACCCAGTGCAGGCTATTTTCAATTGCCCAGTGCCCTCGTACCGCTGAAGCAAACTGCTCTGGTGTCAGTTCAGCCGAGCTGATGTAGTAGCGATACTCCATCGAAAATTTTTCCATATTTTCAATTCGATAGGATATTGCGACACCGACAGTCTTCAGCGATTTCCACTCTGGAAATTGCTCTGATAGTGCTCCGGCTGGTAACACATGGTACTCGCGGCCATCGATGCGACCGTGCTCTTTCTCGACACTGAGCGTTTCTTCACTCAGCGGCTTCTTGGTCGACTCGGCCAGAGCTGCGCGTACTGCATTATGCAGTGTGGGCTGGTTACCTTTTACCGCCAGCAAGTAGTCGCCACCGCCCTTGACTATGGTTGAGGCTATTCCAGTCTGGCAGCCCATGGCATCGATGGATACCAGGCAGCCTTTTATATCGAGGAGTGCCAGTAATTCAGGAATGGCGGTGATTTCGTTAGATTTCTCATCTGTTTTGACTTGCCCGAGCACCAGACGATTCTCAGCGGCAAAGGCACTGACCATATGAATGGTAGACTGACGACTGTCTCGGTCGTAAGAGCTGCGTAAGGTCTTGCCGTCAATGGCAATCAGCTCACCATCGGTACGTTCTGATGTTGCTTGCATCCAGCGGACGAAGGCGTTCTGGAATTGCTCCGGTTGAATACGGGAGATGATCCTGGCTATGGTGTCGTGAACAGGTAATCCGTTATGAAACAATCCATTACGCTGAAACCATTCCAGATGTGCCTCGCCGAAAAGCTCGATATCTTCCCAACCTTGAGCTCCACCAATAGCAGCACAGACGGTGAGAAAAACCACATCGAAGAAGGGGTACGCGATTTTGGTTGTCTGACGAGGGTCTTCAAGTTCGGAGAAGAATTGGGTAAATGCCGCTTGATGGTTCATGACGAAACTCCCGTAAAAGAGAGTATAAGATCACACCCTGTTCGGTCGGTCAAATCCTCGTGCCCTGCTTAAAAAACGTTCGCGATCTTGCCCTGATTGACTCGGCAAGAGAGCCACAATGCAAAACTGGGAAAGGGGGCAGAAATAGCCCCCTTGGGGAATAAAGCGGATTAGTCATGGATTAAAACAACAATCATTTTTGCAACAAACGCTGGAATAAAGTGCGTTTGTCGGTGGTTTTGAAACCGATTCACTCATATTTGCTAACCTGCACAGCCAAAACGGCCCTACTATCTGATGGCGAAGTGCAATTAACCACTTGATAAATGTGGTTTATTACCCTGCGTTAACAACTCTCTCGTCTTTCCCTTTGATGCACATTCCGATAACATCAGTCAAACAAGGATTGTGAAATAAAATTTCTTTTGTTCTTTTGTTACACATGATCCAGATCAAGTTTTTCTGAGTCAGCCCCGCTCTATAATCGACTCAGAAAGCGATTTAGTAAGGCATGTGAAAAAGCTGTTGCAACGATACCGTCTTGACAGGGCGACTATAATTGCCGGGCATTGCCAACGTCTTACTAAACAGTTTTCAAATAATCAGGAGATAAACATGGCAGTAACCAATTTGGCTGAACTGGATGCACTGGTCGCCCGCGTTAAGGAAGCCCAGCGTGAATTCGCCAGCTTCTCTCAAGAGCAGGTAGACAAGATCTTCCGTGCCGCCGCCCTGGCCGCCAACAACGCCCGTATCCCCCTGGCCCAGATGGCCGTGGAAGAATCCGGTATGGGTATCATCGAAGACAAGGTTATCAAGAACCACTTCGCCTCCGAATACATCTACAACAAGTACAAAGACGAGAAGACCTGCGGCATTCTGAGCGAAGATGATCAGATGGGTACCATCACCATCGCCGAGCCGGTAGGTATCATCTGTGGTATCGTTCCGACCACCAACCCGACCTCCACTGCGATCTTCAAATCCATGATCGCGCTCAAGACCCGCAACGCCATCATCTTCTCCCCGCACCCCCGTGCCAAGAACTCCACCAATACCGCTGCCAAGCTGGTACTGGATGCAGCTGTTGCCGCCGGTGCACCGAAAGACATCATCGGCTGGATCGACCAACCGTCTGTTGAGCTCTCCAACGCCCTGATGAAGCACGAAGACATCAACCTGATCCTGGCCACCGGTGGCCCGGGCATGGTGAAAGCAGCCTACTCCTCCGGTAAGCCTGCTATCGGTGTGGGTGCCGGTAACGTACCTATCGTTATCGACGAAACCGCCGACGTGAAGCGTGCCGTTGCCTCCATCCTGATGTCCAAGACTTTCGATAACGGCGTGGTCTGTGCTTCCGAGCAGGCAGTCATCGTTGTTGATGCCATCTACGACCAGGTTAAAGAGCGCTTTGCATCCCACAAGGGCCACGTGCTCTCCAAAGAAGATGCTGACAAGGTACGTAAAGTCATCCTGATCAACGGTGCCCTGAACGCCAACATCGTTGGTCAGCCAGCCACCAAGATTGCCGAGATGGCAGGCGTGACTGTACCGGCTGATACCAAGATCCTGATCGGTGAAGGCGTCAAGCTGTGTGCAGAAGATGAGTTTGCTCACGAAAAATTGTCCCCGCTGCTCGGTATGTTCCGTGCAAGCAGCTTCGAAAACGCCGTTGATATGGCCTGTGACATGGTCAACATCGGTGGTATCGGCCACACCTCAGGTCTGTACACCGACCAGGACCGCAACGCTGACCGCATCAAGTACTTCGGCGACAAGATGAAGACCGCGCGTATCCTGATCAACACTCCGTCTACCCAAGGCGGTATCGGTGACCTGTACAACTTCGCAATGGCTCCGTCCCTGACCCTGGGTTGCGGCTCCTGGAGCGGTAACTCCATCTCCGAAAACGTGGGTCCGAAGCACCTGATCAACAAGAAGACAGTCGCAAAACGGGCAGAAAACATGCTGTGGCACAAACTTCCGAAATCCATCTACTTCCGTCGTGGTTCCCTGCCGATCGCTCTGAGCGACCTGGAAGGTAAAAAGCGTGCCATGGTCGTAACTGACCGCTTCCTGTTCAACAACGGCTACGCCGATGAACTGGTCAGCCTGCTGAAAGCACAGAATATGGAAGTGGAAGTGTTCTACGAAGTAGAAGCTGACCCGACCCTGGCTGTGGTTCGCAAGGGTGCCGAGATGGCCAACTCCTTCAAACCGGACGTTATCCTGGCGCTGGGCGGTGGTTCACCGATGGATGCAGCCAAGATCATGTGGGTGATGTACGAGCACCCGAACACTGCGTTCGAAGATCTGGCCATGCGCTTCATGGATATCCGCAAGCGTATCTACAAGTTCCCGAAAATGGGCGTGAAGGCCGAACTGGTCTGTATCACCACCACTTCCGGTACCGGCTCTGAAGTCACTCCGTTTGCAGTAGTAACCGATGAAGTGTCTGGTCAGAAGTATCCGCTGGCTGACTACGAGCTGACCCCGAACATGGCCATCGTTGATGCCAACCTGGTCATGGGCATGCCGAAGTCCCTGTGTGCCTTCGGTGGTATCGATGCCGTGACTCACGCCATGGAAGCCTATGTTTCCGTACTGGCTAACGAGTACTCCGACGGCCAGGCGCTGCAAGCCCTGAAAATGCTGAAAGAGTACCTGCCGTCCAGCTACCAGAACGGTGCCAACGACCCGATCGCTCGTGAGAAGGTGCACAATGCTGCCACCATCGCCGGTATCGCGTTCGCCAACGCCTTCCTGGGTGTGTGCCACTCCATGGCTCACAAACTGGGTGCCGAGTTCCACATTCCGCACGGTCTGGCTAACGCCCTGCTGATCAGCAACGTCATCCGCTACAACGCGAACGACAACCCGACCAAGCAGACTGCGTTCTCCCAGTACGACCGTCCACAGGCTCGTCGTCGTTACGCCGAAGTCGCTGACCACCTGGGTCTGACTGCTGCCGGTGACCGCACTGCAGCCAAGATCGAGAAGCTGCTGACCTGGCTGGACGAGCTGAAGGCTACCCTGGGTATCCCGGCCTCTATCCGCGAAGCTGGCGTGACTGAAGCTGACTTCCTGGCCAAGGTTGACCAGCTGGCTATCGAAGCTTTCGATGACCAGTGCACCGGTGCCAACCCGCGCTACCCGCTGATCAGCGAGCTGAAGCAGGTTCTGCTGGACTCCTACTACGGTCGTCCGTTCACCGAAGCCGCTCAGGTAACTGCTGCCCCGGTTGAAGCCAAGGTTGAAGGCAAGAAGAAATCCAAGGCCTGATAACCGGTCCTGAGATAACAAGCCCGCGCACTGCGCGGGCTTTTTTTATCTGCCACTTGCCACTAATCACAGCCATCATCTCCCTGCCGATTGCGCTAAATAGCTGTTCCGAATAGTAGATCACCGGAGGAAGGGAACTCAGTCCAGTTTGTGCGATCTGATTAGTCGCCAAACAAAACAAGCCACACCCAAAGGACTGAGTTGATGCCTATCCTACCACCTCTGCCACGACCACAACGGCGCCGCATTCACAAAATCATCCATGCCACCCGTGATAAAGGACATGCTCGTCGCTTGATGGCCATCTTGCTGTTACATGAAGGACGCACGATCACCGATGTTCATCACCTTACCGGCGCTGCGCGCTCGACCATCGGTCGTTGGCTTCGGTGGTATCGAGATGAAGGCATAGATGCGCTAGAAGCCTTACCGGCTGGCCGTGCCCCAGTCTTACCTATCGCCAAGATTGTCACCTTACTGGTGCTGCTCATGCAGTTTTCTCCGCAAGATTTTGGTTATCAGCGCAGCCGTTGGTGTACTGAACTATTGGCTATAAAAATCAATCGGTTAACAGGGCTCAATGTGGCAGCCTCCACGCTCCGCCGATGGTTACCTCGTATGGGCATTGTCTGGCGCAGGCCCGTGCCGACCTTGCGGATAAAAGACCCAGCCTATCAGGAAAAAATGGCGAATATCGACGCCGCGCTGGCCCGCTGTGATGCCGATAATCCGGTGTTTTATGAGGATGAAGTCGATATAGACCTCAATCCCAAATTAGGAGCCGACTGGATGTTCAGAGCGCAGCAAAAGCGGGTTGTCACACCGGGGCAGAATGCCAAGCATTATCTGGCAGGCGTTCTCCACGCAGGCAACGGAAGGGTACTTTACGTCAGCGGGATCAAGAAAAACTCATCGCTGTTTATTGCCATGCTGGAAAAGCTGCGCCACCACTACCGACGAGCCAAAACCATCACGTTGATCCTCGATAACTACATCATTCACAAAAGCAAACAGACCGAGCGATGGTTGAAGAAGAATCCCAAGTTCTGCCTGGTATTCCAGCCAGTTTACAGTCCTTGGGTTAATCACATCGAACGGCTGTGGCACAAGTTACATGAAACCATCACGCGCAATCATCAATGCAGAGGGATGGCAAACCTGCTGGCCCGAGTGAAACACTTCATGGATACCGTGTCTCCTTTCCCGGGGAATGGCTATGGCACAGCGAAGGTGTAGCACTATTGGGATCAGTTATTTAG
>NZ_JBFODM010000026.1:0-61038 GCF_040908325.1 Aeromonas sp. R4-1 | reverse complement strand
CCGTAGTCATTCTTCAGTACATCGACGACGGCCTCAAAGAACTGGGCCTTCTGGCTCATCAGCGCCAGCTGTTGCTCGAGTTCCTTGATACGCTGTTCGGGCGTCTGGTTGTCGGGGTCAGGCATGGTGATGCTCCTGCCGGCGCGCACAGAAGCCCCCTGGCTCCAATCTTGCCGACCATGTTTACGCAACCATACCAGAACGGTGGAACGGCCCTGAATGCCATAACGCACCTGAGCCTGTTTGTAGGTGAGCTCGCCTTTTTCAATCTGCTCGACCAGCGCCAGTTTAAAAGTCAGCGAGTAATCGCGCTGTGTCCGTTTCACACCTTGTCCCATCGGGTTCTCCATTTATTGGGGGGAAAGGTGTAAACCATATTCAGGACGGGACAATGTTCACTATTCAGGAGTATTGAAATGCAGCCACGACTGCTGTCGTTGATGCTTGCCGCTTTGCTGAGTCCATCAGCTATGGCTGGCGGCCTTGCCCTCTACGAGACCAGCACTGCCAACAGTGCGCTGGCCAACGCAGGGTCTGCCGCCCGTGCCCAAGGGGCAGATACTATCGCAAGCAACCCGGCCGGTATGACCAAACTGGAAGGTACCCAGTTGCAGGTCAATGGCGGTGTGGTATACGGCGACCTTGAGCTGGATCTGGACAACGGCGGTAACAACGGTGGAAATGCCCTGCAGACCGCGCCGCTCGGCAGCCTCTATCTGACCCATGCGATCGACGATCAATGGGTCTCAGGTATCGGCGTCTTTGGCAGTCACGGTCTGGGTATCGATTATGGCGATGGCTGGGATGGTCGTGGTTATACCCAGTCGGCCAAGCTGACCGGCATCGCCTTCGCTCCGAGTCTGGCGTACCGCATTGACTTAAATTGGTCGGTGGGAGCCAGCCTGATCGCCATGAATGGTTCGCTGGAAGCCTCTGTGGATCTGACGTCCGGGATGGGGGAAGGGCGGGAATTCTCCAACAGCGACTGGGCGTATGGCGCCTCCTTCGGGGTACTTTACGAGTTGGATCAGCACTCCCGTATCGGCCTGAGCTACTTCTCCGAACTGAAGTGGGAGCTGGAAGATCAGCTCTTCCCACGTGCTGATGTGGCAGGTCTAGGGGTCGAGATCATGATTCCGCAGACCATTACGCTAAGTGGCTATCACCAGCTCAACGACCAGTGGGCCTTGCTGGCCAGTGCCAACTGGCAGCAGTGGTCCCGTTTTGGCGATATCGGTGTGGCATCTGCCATGGGCAGCCAAACCATTGATATGAATTACAAGGATACATGGCATGCCAGCCTGGGGGCACAGGTTGATGTCACCCCTGCACTGCGTTTGAGCAGCGGAATAGGCTATGACAGTAGTGCCGTGAGTGATGAGTACCGTACTGTGATGCTTCCAGTGGGTTCTGGTTGGCGCTGGGGTCTGGGGGCCAGTTATCAGTTGAGCCCAGCCACCAAGGTGGAAGCCAGCTATACCCTGGCCTGGCTGGGGGATATGCCAGTGGATCAGGACGGGATCGGTCGCCCGCACTTGTCCGGCAGCTACAACAACAGCTACCTGAACTTCTTCAACATCGGTGTGCAACACCAGTTCTGAGTTGCAAGCCTTCACTGGTTGGGGGCTTCTTCATCCTGCCCGTCGCGCCGATCCGGTCGAGCCTGATGCGCGTTATTAGCTGGGTGGCTCATGAGGCCCACTTGTTTGCTCATCCGTTACTCAAGGAACAACATCAAATGTCATCACAATCAACCTCTGCGTTAGCGCGGTGGCTTTGGCGCCTGACGTTTATATTGGTCACGGTCGCTCTGGTTGTCTTCTTCTCGAAAGGTGCCCACATATATCCAATTGAGGCGACCAAGTTCAACCATGCTTTACCAGCCATCATGGTACTGCTTGATTCCGAGATCTTTATGGGGGTGATTACTGTGATCACTCTCTATGTGGTCCTCTATCTGGTCTATCTGCTGTGGCAACTGCATGAGATCGCTGTGCATCGAGCCAAGGTGTCTGAGTCGGTGCATATCACCCTGGTGTTTGCACTCTCCTTGTGCGGACTGTTTATCGACAAGACCTGGTGGGTGCTTGCCGTCATCATCGCCTTTGCCCGTTGGGATGTGTTGAGCGAGCGGATGAGCCTTATTATCGGCCATGGTATTCGACGTGGTCGTCATGAGGGGGAGGCATCATGAAAGAGATCCTGCTGCCCTATATCCTGATCGTCTGGTTGCTGGTCAAGCTGAACACATTGCCTTGGAACCTAAAAACTGGTTTTTGGAGTACCGCAATTGGCGCGTTATTGGCGCTTGGTTTGTTGACTACCTCTCGCCATTTGGCTCCGGTGGATTTTACCGATTCGGCGACGGTCAAGGCACCTCATGCGGTGTTGGGACCATTACTAGGCATCAACCAGTTTCATCAGATAGATCAGATTTATGTTGCGCATAATCAGCGTGTTGCGCGTGGTCAGCCCATTTATAGTCTTGCGGACTGGGAGAGTAACGGTAAGTCTCAGGCGTTGAGCTATCAGATTGACGCCCAGCATGCCCAGGTGGCGTCAGAGGTAAGCCAGCAGCGAGCGATCCAGTCACGACTGAACCTCAATCACAAGGAATTGGCTCGGCTGACCCAGTTGGGTAACTTTGCCAGTATTCAGAGCCGTGACCAGCTGCAGACCCAAATTGATGGCGATCTGGCGCAACTGAGTGCCAGTGAAGCGAAGGTTCAGGCGATTGAAGCTCAGGTGTTGAATCTAGAGACAGAGCTGGCCTTGCAGGAGCGACGGAATGAAGAGAAGGTGATCAGGGCTCCGTTTGATGGTCAGGTCTCGATAGTCAATATTGCCAGCGGTTCCCGTACCGGCAACATTCACCTATACGACACTTCTCGCAAGTTTCTGGAGTTTCGCATTCCGGATCAGAGTTTTCGCAACATAGCACCAGGCCAGTTTGCCGAGTTTTATGTAGATGCCTATCCAGGGCGCATCTTTCGAGCACGGGTGCACTCAGTACTTACTGGTACGGGGGAGGCCCAGATGAGTGTTGCGCAGGGGGATCAGGATGTACGGCAGCATGTGGGCAACAACATGTCGAGCCATGGCCGGACAGTGGTGCTCGACATGCTGGTGCCGGATGGTGTGGACTTACCAATTGGGGCAACCGGCTCAGCCTGGATTTCGGCACATAAACCCCATCCGCTGCTTGGCTTTATCGACATCATCGGTGCCGCCACCGTGCGTCTCAAGGCGATGAA
Organism: Aeromonas sp. R4-1; assembly: GCF_040908325.1. Taxonomy (NCBI): domain Bacteria; kingdom Pseudomonadati; phylum Pseudomonadota; class Gammaproteobacteria; order Aeromonadales; family Aeromonadaceae; genus Aeromonas; species Aeromonas sp. R4-1. The sequence goes on along the minus strand of NZ_JBFODM010000026.1, from coordinate 57,784 downwards.
GGCCTATCTGTTTGCGATGTAACGGACCGACATAAAAAAGCCCCTCCGTGAGGGAGGGGCTTGGTGAGCGAGACCGCAGTGGTCAGGCCCGTTTCTCCGAGCGGCGCATGATGAGCCGGAAGAAGAGCGGGATAAAGAAGATGGCGATAAAGGTGGCCGCCAGCATGCCGCCAATGACCGGCCAGCCGAGGGCGTGACGGCTTGCGGCACCGGCGCCGCTGGAGGTGACCAGCGGCACACAGCCGAGGATGAAGGCGAGCGAGGTCATCACGATGGGACGGAAACGCAGGCGCGCCGCCTCCAGTGCCGACTCGATGAGGCTCATCCCCTCTTCGTGCTTCATCACCGCGAACTCCACGATCAGGATGGCGTTCTTGGCGGCAAGGCCGACCAGGGTCACCAGCCCGATCTGGAAGTAGACGTTGTTGGTCAGCCCCACCAGCCAGGTGGCGAGCAGGGCACCGAACAGGGCGAACGGTACGGCGGTGATCACCGCAAACGGCAGGCTCCAGCGTTCATACTGGGCAGCCAGAATGAGGAAGATCATCACGATACCGAAACCAAAGGCCATGCCTGCACTGCCTGCGGCCGCTTTCTCCTGATAGGCGGAGCCGGTCCACTCCAGCTTGGCGTCGTTGCCAAGAGCCTCATTGGCAACCTCTTCCAGCGCGGCGATGGCCTGACCCGAGCTGTAGCCTGGGGCGGGCTGGGCCATGATCTTGGCGGCCTGGAAGATGTTGAAGCGTTCGACCAGTTCGGGGCCGGTGGCATCACGCACCGTCACCAGACTGCTGAGCGGGATCATCTCCCCCTTGTCGGAGCGGACATAGACGTTGCGGATGTCGCTCTTCTTGGCGCGATAGTCTGCCTCGGACTGCAACTGCACCCGGTAGGTACGGCCGAACTGGTTGAAGTCGTTGACATAGACCTGGCCGAAGGTGGCCTGCATGGTGTCGAACACCGCGTTGATGGGCAGCCCCAGCGCCTTGGCTTTTTCGCGATCCAGGTCGAGATAGACCTGCGGCACGTTGGCGCGGTAGGTGCTGGTGACGCTGGCAAACTCCGGGCGCGCCTTGGCTGCTTCAAGGAAGCGCTGTACTTCGCCGGAGAAGGCCTGGGCGTTGCCGGTGCCACGGTTTTGCAGATAGGCCTCAAGGCCACCTGTGGTGGACATCCCCTGAATGGGAGGCGGGTTGAAGGAGGCGACAAAGCCATCCGCCAGCCCCATCAGGCTCAAGCCCTGGAAGGTCTTGGCCAGCGAGAAGGAGTCCTGCCCGGCCCCCTGACGCTCGCTCCAGTCCTTCAGGGTAATGAAGGTCATGCCGCTGTTGCTGATGATGGCATTGGAGAGAATGTCAAAGCCCGAGAAGGTGATCACATCCTTCACATGGGGGTTTGCCATGGCGATCTTGTCGAACTGATCCGCCACCGCCTGGGTCCGGCTCATCGCGGCGGCATCCGGCAGCATGACGGCGGAGATGAGGTAGCCCTGATCTTCGTTTGGTACCAGTTCGCCCGGCACTTTCAGGAAGAGGCCGTAGATGGAGAGGATCAGCACGGCGATGATGGCAAAGGCGACCCCCACCCGACGGTTCAGGAAGGCCACACCCCGTACATAGCCGCGGGTCAGCTGGTCAAATTTTTCGTTGAACCAGACGAAGAAGCGGGCCGGTTTGTGGTGTCCCTCTTTCAGCAACACGGCACAGAGGGCCGGGGAGAGAGTCAGTGCCACCAGACCGGAGATGGCGACCGAGACCGCGACCGTGATGGCGAACTGCTTGTACATCACCCCTGTCATGCCACCCATAAAGGCGACCGGCAGGAACACGGCGCAGAGCACCAGCACGATGGCGACCACCGGACCGGAGACCTCCTGCATGGCGAGGATGGCAGCCTCCTTGGCGGAGCACTTCTTCTCGCTCATGATCCGCTCGACGTTTTCGAGCACCACGATGGCGTCATCCACCACGATACCGATGGCAAGCACCATGCCGAACAGGGTCAGCAGGTTGATGGAGAAACCGAGCACCAGCATGCCGGCGAAGGTCCCGATGAGCGACACCGGCACCGCGATACAGGGGATCAGGGTGGCGCGGAAGTTCTGCAGGAACAGATAGACCACCACGAACACCAGTACGATCGCCTCGAACAGGGTGTGTACCACCTCTTCGATGGAGATCTTCACGAACTCGGTAGTGTCGTAGGGGATCTGGTACTCGATATCCTGCGGGAAGCGCTCCTTGAGTCGCTCCATGGTGGCATGTACCGCATCGGCGACCGCGACGGCGTTGGCGCCCGGTTGCAGATAGGTGGCGATACCGATGGCCGGTTTGCCGTTGGCGCGGGCGACCAGATCATAATCCTTGCCCCCCAGCTCGACCCGGGCGACATCGCGGACCCGGATCTTGGAGCCATCGGGCATGGAGCGGACAATGATGTTCTGGAACTCCTTCACATCCTCAAGGCGCCCCTTGGTCTGCACCGTGTAGGTGAAGTCGATGGGGGCCGTGGTGGGTTGGGCACCAATCTTGCCTGCCGCGAACTGGGTGTTCTGCTCGCGAATGGCGCCGATCACGTCGCTCGGGGTGAGCTCGAGCTGGGCCAGTCGATCCGGCCGTAGCCAGATACGCATCGCATAGTCGGTACCGCCAAACAAGGTGGTATCACCGATGCCGGGAATCCGCTTGAGCTCGTCGATGATGTTGAGCAGGGCGTAGTTCGACAGATAGGTGGTATCAAACGAGCCGTTCGGTGACTGGAGGGTGACTACCTGCAGGATGGAGGTCGATTTCTTCTTGACCGTCACCCCCTGCTTTTTCACCTCTTCCGGCAGCTGGGCCATGGCAGCCGAGACCCGGTTGTTGACGTTGATGGTGGCCTGATCCGGATCGGTGCCGATCTCGAAGTAGACGTTGAGGTTCATCTGGCCGTTGGAGGCCGACCCCGACTGCATGTAGATCATCCGCTCGACGCCGTTGATCTGCTGCTCCAGCGGCGCTGCCACGGTCTGGGAGATCACCTCCGGAGTTGCGCCCGGATAAAACGCCGTGACCGAGACCACCGGCGGGGTTATCTGGGGATATTGCTCGATGGGGAGCGCCCGCATCGCCGCCAAACCGCCCAGCACGATAATGATCGAAATCACGCTGGCGAAGATGGGGCGTTCTATGAAGAACTTGGAAAACATACGGGCTCCTTACTTGGCCGCAGACTGGCTGACCACCTTGCCGGTGATCGCCTTCATCTCGTCGGCAGAGACAGGTTTTACCACGGCGCCGGGGCGAGCCTTCATCAAGCCTTCGACGATATAGCGCTCACCAGCCTGCAGGCCGCTCTCGATCAGCACGCCGGAGTCGACTGCCGCGCCCAGGGTCACCGGACGGGGCACTACTTTGTTGTCGGCATCGACCACCATCACCATGCGGTCAGCCTGGGACTGGACGATGGCGCGCGGCGGCACCACGATGGCGTTTTTGCGCAGGCCCAGATCGATGGTCATGCGGACAAACTGGCCGGGCAGTAGTACGCCGTCCTTGTTGTCGAAGATGGCGCGGGCACGGATGGTGCCGGTCTGGGGATCGACCCTGTTGTCGGAGAAGTTGAGCTTGCCCGCCTCCGGGTAGAGGGAGCCATCGGCCAGACGGATATGGGTGCGCCAGGTGGTGGCATCCTTCGCCTCAATCACCCCTTTCTTTACCGAGTTTTCGAAGTTGAGGCGATCCTGCTCCGAGTAGGAGAAGTTGACGTAGAGCGGATCAAACTGGGTGATGGTAGTGAGCAGGCCGTTGTCGCCGCTGGTGGAGATAAGGCTCCCCTCGGACTGGGAACTCTTGCTCGCCATGCCGTTGATGGGGGCGGTCACCTGGGTGTAGCTGAGGTTGAGCTCCGCCTCTTTCACCTTGGCCTGAGCGGCCTGATGACTGGCGATGGCCGCTTCATAGTTGGCGATGGTGTCGTCATAGTCCTTGCGACTCACCACCTGACGCTTGAAGAGGGGAATGATGCGATCCCGATCGGCACGGGCCTTGTTGAGACGGGCCTGCTCCTGAGCCAAAGTCCCTTTGGCCTGCTCCAGTGCCACTTTGTAGGGCTCCGGGTCAATCAGAAACAGCTCCTGACCGGCGGTAACCGGCTGGCCTTCCACATAAGTGCGCTTGAGCAGGATGCCACTGACCCGGGAGCGCACATCGATCTCCCGAAAACCGGCGGTCTCTCCCACCATCTCGGTGGTGAGCGGCACATCGGTCAGCTTGACCTCGGCGACCACCACAGGGACGGCGGGCATGGTCTGGGCCGTCTGGGTCGTCTCGCCGCCACAGGCACTCAGACCGCTGATCAGCGCCAGGGTCAGCAAGCTGCGTTTGTAAACCTCTCTTCCGGCATTGGGCACCTTCATCATCACACTCCTGTTGGATCGATTTCGGCTGCTGCGTTCAGCATGTTTCTCCATACACATCATTAACTTCATGATTAAAAAAACAACTTATTTATGATTGGAATGGGAGATGATAGGGCGGCAACCTTGAACACAACCTTCTCAAAGTGGCAATTAGGGTTGCCGATTGACGAAAAAAGTCTGACTTTTCCGATTTGGGCGGGGGGGCTTCGGGGATGTTCATCCCGGGCCAGGGCTCTTCGTAACCGTATCACGCCAGCCATTCCTTGCTGCAAAAAACAAGGTGCCATAAGGCACCTTGTCTGGATGGGGTTTTTACGCCCTTTTATCGCAGGCAACCGCGAGCCGCTTCACAGTTTACGAATTCGTCGCGACTCATCGGTTAATCTTGCGCCGCATCAGGCGAAGCAGGCCCAGATGGGGGCGTGGTCGGAGGGTTTCTCGATGCCGCGCAGCTCGTAGTCGATACCGGTCTCGGTCACCTTGTCCTTGAGAGCATCGGAGGCCATGATGAGGTCGATGCGCAGGCCACGGTTCTCGTCAAAGCCCTTGGAGCGGTAGTCAAACCAGGAGAAACGCTCGCACTCGGTGGGATTGGCGGCGCGGAAGGTGTCGGTCAGGCCGAACCCTTTCAGTCGCTCCATCCACTCCCGCTCGATGGGCAGGAAGGAGCACTTGCCATCCCGCAACCAGCGCTTGCGGTTCGCTTCGCCGATGCCGATGTCGAGATCGGTGGGGGAGATATTCATATCCCCGATCAGCACCAGCTGGTCGTCCGGGGTGTGGTTGGTCTCGAGGTAGTGCTGCAGATCCTCGTAGAACTTCTGCTTGGCCGGGAACTTGGTCTCGTGATCCTGACTTTCACCCTGCGGGAAGTAGCCGTTCATCACCTTGATGAGAGATCCGTCTTCGCGCTCGAAGGTGGCCATGATCATCCTGCGCTGGGCCTCTTCATCGTCGGTGGGGAAGCCTTTCTCCACCTTGACCGGCTTCTGCTTGCTCATGATGGCGACCCCGTAGTGAGCCTTCTGGCCATGAAACTCCACGTGATAGCCCATGACCTCCACATCGGCCAGCGGGAAGGCTTCATCGTGCACCTTGATCTCCTGCAGGCCGATCACATCGGGCTGGTGCTTGTCGATGATGGCTTGCAGCTGGTGCAGACGGGCGCGCAGGCCATTGATATTGAAAGAGATGATCTTCATGTCCGGGATGCTCATGTCATTTTTATAAGTGGCTATTGGACTAGGAATCGGCGGTGGATGCAAGTTTGGCCGCGGGCCTGCATCAGTGGCAGGCACCGCGGGGTGGGCAGAGGTGTCAGCGGGTCATCTTTTTGACGAATACCACCACAAACAGCGCCAGCGTAAAGCTGCCGGTAAAGGCTTCAAAAGCGGCGAAGATCCTGGAGAGGCCGACTGGAGTGAAGTCGCCGTACCCTAAAGTGGTGAAGGTGACCACGCTGTAGTAGAGGCATTCGAGCAGGAAGATGGCATTTTGCTCGAGCGGGGCACCGGGCTGGTAGATGAGGTGCTCGCCCTGAAAATGTAGTCCGCAGAAGAAGTAAAAAATGCTGCAGATAAAGATGAGCAGCAACGAGAAGAGCACCACCCGCATAGGGGCCTCGCCATAGCCGCAAAAGAGATCGACCACCCAGGAGGTAAAACGCTGGCTCGACCAGAACGGCAGTTGCAGGCGGCGCATGGTGAGCTCCTGCTGGATATAGTTGCCGGACATGGTGAAGATCCCCTGTGCCTCGGAGGCTTTGCGCAGATCCCGGTAGGTCTCTTCCGCCTCCTTGAACCAGATGCGCGCCTGTTTGGGATCCCGTTCGCGGCGCCCCTTGCGATCCTGCATCACCCGTTTGCCGGTCTGCATGTTGTCGAGCCGGGTGTTGTGCCAGCGGATGCCGAGCAGGTTGACGTCATCGAGGGTAGCGCACTGGAGGTTGGCATCACTCAGATCAGCCTTCATCAGGCTGCCGCCCTTCATGTGCAGGCCGTAGAGGTGACCACCGCGCAGGTTGGCTCGATAGAGGTTGCACTGCTCCAGTAAAAATCCCTGATCGGACTCTTTGTTGACCAGATTGAGACCCGCCAGATTGGCGCGGGCCAGCTGCAGGCCGTGGCAGAGTCCGCCAGCGCGAACGTACTGTTCAAGCGCCTCGGCGGTGTGGGCTTCCTGGTGGGTATGGTGGGGATCATGCCAGTGGCAGAGATCGTGCTCGCCAGCCTCTTCACTGCAGTGGCGGCCATCGGCCACCAGATAACGACACATCGCCATCTTCGTTTCCCTCGCATTGCCGAACTGGTTTCAGCATAGGCGGGGAAAAGGGGGGGCGGCGGCGTCTTAGCTGAACTGGTTGAACTCCTGACGCAGCTTGCGAAAACGCTCCTGCTGGGCCGGGTTGAGGGGGATGCCGTCGAGCACGTCCAGGGTGTCCTTGCACTCGGCACCAAATTCCGGACTCTTGCGGTTTTTCTGCATCAGTTGCAGCAGCACCTGGATCTTGTTGAGAGCCGCACCGGTATTGGCGGGAGCGCGGCGCAGGGCCTCGCGAAAATGGCCGAGGGCCTGCTCCAGCTCGCCGCTCTGATAGGCCTTGATCCCCAGATCGTTGAGCTGCTGGTAGCGCTGACGCCGCTCCAGCACCGTCTTGTCATCCCGGGTTGCCTGAATGCAGGTGGTGAGCAGCCGATCTTCGTCCTCCGCCAGCAGCCCTTGCAGGCTTTCGGCATATTCGAACTCGCCGAGCTGATAGAGGGCGAGGATGGTCTCGCCAAGGAGGGCGGGGGGCATGGTGGCAGGCTCATCGAGCCAGTTCTGGTTGGCGCGATAGAGCATCTTCTTGCCCTTGAGCAGCTCCCCCAGCGCAATCTGCACCCTGGCCTGACAGATCTGCTCGAACACCGGGTAGTTGAACTCCGACATCATCAGCGAATCGCGGATGCGCGACAGGGCCGAATTGACCTGCTTTTGCAGGTTGGCGATGTGGTAGCTGTCGTTGCTGTTGAGGGCGTAGAGGGTCAGGGTCTGGATATAGGCCCCCAGATAATGGGGCGTGCGATGGATGGAGTTGCGCGACAGGTCGATCAGCGACATCAGCACATCCTTGGCCTGGGCGTAGTCGTGGCGCTGCAGGCAAACCTCCGCCAGTCGTCGGGAGAGTTGCACCGACTGAGGGGAGATATCCACTGCCCGTCTGAGCTCCTGCTGCGCCTGCTCGTCATTGCCAAGGGCCAGCAGGGATTCTGCCAGCCAGAGGTGAGCCTCCACCATCAGCGGGGTATTTTTGAGGGTCGCCTGCAGATGGCTGACCGCCTCTTCGTGGAGCCCCAGGGTGTTGCACGCCTTGCCCAGAGTCAGGCGGGCCCAGCTGTTCTCTTGCCCGGCCAGCAGTTGGCGCATCAGGGAGCGCGCCTCCTGCGCCTGACCCAGCTTGAGGTGGGTATCGGCCTGCAGGCAGCGGCAGTAGTTGGCAAAACGGGGCACCGCATCGGCCCGCTCGGCGCAGGCGGTAATGAGCGCCGCCAGATTGTCATCGGCCAGTGCGGTAAAGACGCTGGCCAGGGCGTTGCGCCGGGCGAGGGCGCGCTTCAAGCGAAACGAGAACTGCTCCTGAGAGAAGGGCTTCATCAGGTATTCGTCGGGTTCGGCTTCCAGCGCGCTCAGTACCATGGCGCGGGAGCTGTCTCCACTGACCATTATCACCACGCTCTGGGGCGGGATCAGGTCTTTGTCGCGCAGGCTCTCGAGCAGCTGGCGGCCATTCTCGCCAACCCCCAGATCGTAATCGATGAGATAGATGTCGAAACTGCCCTTCTGGCAGCGGCGCCGCGCATCCTCGGCGGTATTGGAGTAGGTGATGTTGCTGATACCCAGATTGAGCAGCATCGCCTTCATCATCACCTGAAACGAGCGCTGCTCATTGACCATCAGAATGCGTTGTGGCTTGGCTGGGCTCTTTTTTTCTGGCTCTTGTTCAGGTGTCTGCATCTGTCTGGGTCGAGGCGCTACGGGCTGATGGGAGAAAGTGTGCCACCAAAGCGCCCGAAGAGGCAATTGGCCAAGTTGTCGATTGCGAACCATCTCCGTTTGTCCGCGATGAGTGAAAGAAAAAGGCCCTGTTGCCAGGGCCTTGAACTCACCGTTTTTTCTCTGCCAGATAGGGAGCAAATTGCGGCGTGTACTCGGACTTGAACCCCTGTTCGGTCTTGATGATGAGATAGACCGCCAGCTGGTGCTGTTTGGCAAATGCCAACCCCGCTTCAGGCCCCATCACCATCAGCGCGGTATCGAGAGCATCGGCCTCCAGCGCGGTCGGGGTGATGACGCTGGCGGAGACCAGCTTGTGGGTGACCGGCTGGCCGGTGGCGGGGTCGATGATATGGGAGTAACGCTGGCCATCCATCTCGTAGTAGTTGCGATAGCTGCCCGCGGTGCTGAGCGCCATGTCGTTGGGGATGACGATATCGGAAAACGCTCCCGGCTGATCGGAAGGTTCGACGATGGCCACTTTCCATGGCGAGCCCTTGCTGTTGTTGCCCTTGCTGCGCACCGCACCGGCCACTTCGATCAGGTAGTTGTGTACCCCCTTGCCCTCGAGCAGGGTGGCGATTTCATCCGATGCCGCCCCTTCGCCGAGAGTGGAGAGGTCGAGATAGAGATCCGGGATCGTTTTTTCGAGCAGGAAGTGATCCCCTTGCGGGGTCAGGCTCAGCTTGTCGATCCCCACCTTGTGGCGGGCGGCGGCGATGGCCGCCTCATCGGGTCGCTTGACCGGCCGTTTGTCCGGGCCAAAGCCCCACAGATTGACCAGAGGCCCCACGGTCACATCCAGCTTGCCGTCGGTCAACTTACCGGCATCAATCCCCTGCTGGACTATGATGGCCATGGCGGGCGGGATGGCAAACGGGGTATTGGCGGGCCCCTGATTGAAACGGGAGATGAGCGAGCCCGGATCGTAGGTGGAGATCTCCTTGTTCATCCGGGCCAGCAGGCTCTCTACGTCGCTTTTGAGGGCGGGCTCCCCACCGGGGTAGCTATCGCTCAGGGTCACCACATAGTAGGTGCCCATGGTCTTGCCCTGAATACGGGTCTGGGCAGGCGGGGTGGGCTGGCAGCCGGCCAGCGCCAGCAGCAGGGTCAGCAGCAGGCCGCGCAGGGCCGCCACGGGGGTTATCGCAATCATCCGGCGCTCTCATCTGGAGAAGGTTCATATCGGGGCGCTAGCTTAGCCAAGGGGCGCCCGCCGGGCGAGCCCTGATAGGGGCAATCGGAGGGAAAAGGGCAGAAAAAATTAAACAGTTTTGAACCTGTGGCGGGAGCGGGTCGTATCGTCCATCCGTGAGGGAGAGAGTGGCGAGTAGAGCACCGTCTGGTGACCTGGCCCGCAGCTTTGGCCAAAAGCCATAGCCGATTGAAGACAATTGAGTAAAATGAAGGTCGATTTAGACGGCATCTTTGCGAAGCGTTAACCGCATCCGCCAAGTCGTTGCCATCCATTGCCAATCAAAGGAGAAGATGATGAAAAAGGCGATTACCCTGCTGTTTCTGAGTACCCTGGCTGCCCCCGTGCTGGCGGATGAGTGTGCACTGGTCATTGAAGGCAATGATGCCATGCAGTACAACCTCAAAGAGATGAGCGTGCCGGCCACCTGCAAGGAGGTGACGGTCACCCTGAACCACACTGGCAAGCTGCCTGTGACCGCCATGGGTCACAACTGGGTGCTGGCCAGCACCGCCGACTATCAGACCGTGGCGACTGCCGGGATGAGCGCCGGGGCCGAGAACGGCTATCTGCCCAAGGATGATCCCCGTGTGCTGGCTCACACCAAGCTGATCGGCGGCGGCGAGAGCAGCAGCGTCACTTTCAAGACCGACGGTCTGGCGGGCAAGGATCTCACCTTCTTCTGCTCCTTCCCCGGCCACTTCGCCATGATGAAGGGCTCCTTCAAGGTCAACTAAGGTGCTGACCGGCACGAGCCGGTTGCCTCGATAGCAAAAGCCGGAATTACCCGGCTTTTTCATCTCTGCTGTTTGTGTGTGGCATGACTGCACACCGCCGACTTTCGCGCTATTTGGCCTGCAGGGTAAAGAAGGCGATGGCGGTCTTCTTCTGGCATTCGAAGTGAATGCTCTCTTCACCGGTCACCATCAGCGTCTCGTTGATGGCCACATCTTTGCCCTGCACGGCCAGCTGGCCGCTCAGCAGGTGACAGAGGTAGGTCTTCTCTGGCTCGAGGGTAAGGGTCAGCGGGAAGGGGAGGTTCAGTACCCGCACGTTGGCGCTGATGCGATCCGGATGGTAGATAAGCCCGAGATCGGTCACCTCTTTTTTCAGCAACTCGCAGTGGGTCTCCTCATCGCCGCTAAAGTGCGCCGCCTCGAAGGTGGCGTAGGGGTGACCGTTGAGCACAAAGCCTGCCCCGCTCACCGGCAGCAAAATGCGCTGATAGCTGGGAAAGGGGGAGAAGGGGCCCGCGCTCTTGATGGGGGCCGAGCTCAGTCGATAGTCAAAATCGAGTTTGGCAAGGCTGCTCCCCTTGGGGGAGATGAGGATCTGGCTGGTGGTGCCCTGCTGGTTTTTCCAGGGCATCTTCTGGTGGTCAGACTCTTTAATCAGGGTGATCACGGGCACTTCCTCACGATAAAAAAACGCAGGGAGCCGGGGACATCTGCCCCGGCTCCCTGATAGAGATTGGCGATGGTAAAGGCGATCAGCCCTGACCATCCAGTGCTGCCAGCCGCGCTTCCATGGCGGCGAGACGGCTCTTGAGCTCGTTCACCTCCTGCTCCAGCTCGCTCAGGCGGTCGGCGGCAGGGGAGGCATAGGCCGCAGCGGGGGCAGCATCCATCATCGCCTGAATATCCACTTCGCCGCTGAACAGGTGGGCGTAGCGGGATTCGCGCTTGCCCGGCTCGCGCGGCAGCTTGACCACGTAGGGGCCACGCTCGATGAGCTGGGTCAACACCGCATCCACCTCGGTGACATCATCAAAGCTGCAGAGGCGGTTGGTGCGCGAGCGCAGCACCCCCGGGGTTTGTGGGCCGCGCAGCAGCAGTTCGCAGACAATGCCGAGTTCCCGGGCACTGAATTTCAGCTCGCCAAATTCGGTGTTGCAGAATCTGTGCTGATAGCGGGGCACCCGGGCGTTGAAGCCTGCAGTGTTGACCACCAGCCGCTTGCGGATCAGCTCGTCCACCACGGCGCGGATATCGAGCTCGGAGAGCTCCAGCACCGGCTCGCGGTTGCTCTTCTGGTTGCAGGCGTTGACCAGTGCATTAAGGGAGAGGGGATATTGATCCGGGGTGCAAATCTCTTTTTCAATCAGACAGCCGATGACGCGGGCTTCCAGCGGGCCAAGTACTAACTCCATTTCCTACTCCCTTCCAAATCGAGACATCAAGAGCCCCTATCTTAGTCATGGTCCGCGCCGCGTCTAGCGTTGCGCGCCATTTTTGCGAGCTGATCAGGGCGTTGGCGAAAGGCTCGCCAACGCCACAGACCTTTGCTTTTTATCGCTGTCCCTGATAGAAGCGCGCCTTATTGGCATACATGGCGTCGTCAGCCACCCGGCTCAGCTCCGCCAGCGGGGTCTGGTCGCTGCTGCTCCAGCCGATGGCAAAACGCAGCGGGAAGCTATGCTCCCCATGCTGCACGATGGCGTGTTGCTGGCTTGCCTCCAACCTGCCTGCCAGCTGCTGGCTGGCGAGGTGATCCGCCTCCGCCAGCAGAACGAACTCGTCGCCGCCGATGCGGAAAATCTTCTCATTCTGACGGCAGAGAGTGCGCAGCTGGCGAGCCATCTGGATTAGCAGGGCGTCGCCTGCCTCGTGCCCATACTGGTCGTTGGTACGCTTGAGGCCGTTGAGATCGAGCATGAAGAGGGCGAGGTGACGCTCCGGATGGCGCGCCAGCACTGCTTGATAGTGGTGGAAGGCCTCTTCGAACGCCTGCCGGTTGGGTAGCCCGGTGAGGTTGTCGGTGCGGGCGACCCGCGCCAGCTCGTCGGTGAAGAGGCGCCCCTCGATGCCCACCGCCAACTGCTTGGCAAACAGCCGCAAGATGGCCCTGTCTTCGGACTCCAACCCTTCTGCGCTCACCATCAGATAGCCAAACAGCACGCCGCTTTGGCTGCCGGGCAGGGTCATGATCTTCCAGAGTGCGTTATCCCACTGGCATTCGGAGTGTTTGACCTCCTCATCCATCAGTTGAGCCAGTTTCTCCTGCAGGGCATCCCGCAAGGGGGCATCGACCCCCTGGGTCAGGGAGTAGTGAGGCTGGCCATCGCGGCGGATCACCAGCCCCCAGCGGTGGCCGGGATAGAGCTGCGAGAGTTGCAGCAGGGCGGAGCTGGCCAGCTCGGCAATATCGATATCCAGCTGCTGGTGCAGACCGAACTGCAACCAGGATTGCAGGATATGGCGGCTGCGCTCCTCCCGGCTCAGGGCCGAGCGCAGGGCGGTCGTTTGCGAGGCGACCTCTTGCTCCAGTTCGTCGTTGAAGCCGAGCAGCCGCTGGTTGAAGGCCTCTTTCTCGCTATTGGCCTGCTGCAGCTGTTCATTTTGCTGATAGAGCGCCCGCACCTGATCCGAGATGGTGCTGGCCATCTCCTGCAGCAACTGGCGCACCTCGTCGTACTCCACAAAGCGCAGCGGTGCCTGCCGTTGCTGGTAATTGCCCTTGCCATAGCTGCGCACCAGCGCGGCCAGCGAGCGCAGCGGTCGGGTGAGCCAGCGGGTGAGCCAGACGCAGCCGATGGCCACCAGCAGCAACATGACAGCGATGCTGACGGTCAGCAACTGCTGGGATTTATTGAGCTCGCTGACCCTGTCATTGCTGTAGCTGTAGAGGGTGATGGTGGGGGTGCTCTCCTGCTCCAGCTGGGGCCAGCCAATGGCCAGGGGCTGCGCCATCTTGCTTGGCTCCCTGTCATCCATGGCGTTGGCGCTCTGGTGAGCCCCTTCGTAAAGACGGTTCTCGCCCTGGGAGATCACCAGATATTCGCTTCCCTTGAGATAGGGTTCCAGCAACTGGGCCATCTGCCGCCAGGGGAGAATGGCCATCACGAAGCCGGAAGGGGTCTGCATCACCCCTGCTCGCTGGTGGTTGCGATAGATGGGGGCTACCAGCGCCAGCCCGCCGCTGCGGTTTTGCTCCATGTCGTCGACCAGCACGGGATCATCGACGGGCAGCAGCAGATGCTTGCCCTGTTTTGCCTCGCGGGTCTTGCCCCAGGCTATCAGCTGCGGCATCAGGTTGCTCGATTCGAGGTGGGAGGCCTGGCCATTGATGTACTCCACCACCAACCCCTTGTCATCGATGAGGTAGGCCGAGGTGATCAGGCTGTTGGATTTGACAAAGGTGGCCAGCGCCAGCCGGGCATGGCTGGAGAAGAGAAAGTTGTCGAGGGCCTGATGGAGTACCCGATCCTGGCTGAGCTGATTGAGCTGGGTGCCGATCAGCTCGCTGCGAAAGCGGGCCTCGCGGGTCATGCTGGTGAGGGCTCGCTCCAGCTGCGACTGCTCGCTCTGGGCGATGATCTGGTGCTGACGGATCAGCAACACAGTGCTGGCCAGCAGCGCCGGCAGCAGGGCGACGGTGAACAGGATGATGATGAGGGTCGGGCCGAGCCGAAAGGTGCGATGTTTCATGGTGCTTTGACCTGCCGGTACTGCTGATCGGCCAGCTGCTGCATATAGCGGGCGGTGTCGGCGGCACTGATCCCCTCTTTAAAGCGCTCGAACCCTTTCTCCATCGCTTGCCAGGCGATGGACATGGCGCTGTCGGAGGGCATGGGGGTACTGAGGGTGAACTGTTCCAGCAGCACTTTTTCCTGAGGCGTGGGACGGCGGCTGATGGCGGTAAAAGCCTGCTGATTGACCGGCAGCAGCGCCCCCTGATGATAGATGAACTGTTGAATATCCTGACGCTGGATAAAGGTCATCAATGCCTTGATGACGGGTTGCCGATCCTCATCGTCCATCGCCCCGCGGGAGGCTCCCAACACGTAGGCGCCGCTCATGGAGTGCATGGGATGGCTTTGCCAGCGGGGCAGCAGGGCGACGCCCAGCTTATCCCCCATGTTCTTCACCAGATCATTGAACGCCCAGTCCCCATTGATGAGGTAGGCGCTCTTGCCCTCATTGAAGCGGGCGAGGGCGGTGTCATAGTCGCACTCGGGATCGACCCACTGTTCGCTGGCGACGGTGCGGTAGGCCTCCAGCGCCTGCACCATGGCCGGGCTGTCGAGGGTGATGCGCCCTTCGGTCACCGGCGAGCCGCCAAAGGTGTGTAAAAAGGCGGCGAAATAGTACATGTCGTGATAGGGCCAGCTGACGGGGTAGACCCCCTTGGCCTTGAGGGTCGGGGTGATAGCAGTCAGTTGCTGCCATTGGGTCACCGGAGTCGAGACCAGCGCCTTGTTGTAAAACAGCATCAGATGGTTGCCCTGCATCATGGGCATGCCCCAGCGTTGCCGATCCAGGGTGACATAACGCAAGGCACTGGCCATTAGCGCGGGGGAAAACCACTCGGCCGGGAGGGGAGCGAGGGTCATCTGGCGATAGAGGCCGATAAAATCGGAGGGGATCAGCATCAGGTCGGGCAGCCCCCTTGCCTGAGCCGCCAGCAGGAGATCCGCCTTGATCTTGCCCGGCTCAATCTGGGTGACCCGTACTCTGTGGTTCCCCTCCTGATTGAAGCGGGCGATCACGTCGTCGATCACGTAACCAGCCTGCTGGGAGTGCCACAGCTCCAGTTCAGGCTCCTGAGCCTGCAGGGGATGGCTCAATGCGAACAGGCAAAGCAGCAAGAGATGATAAAAAGATAGTTTTCTGCTCATGTTATCATCACCGTTATTCCCTGAATTCCAAGGGAAAAATGTAACAAACTACCGGCAAGATCGGTAGGCTCGGGTGTCAACTAATTGACTGAAACAACAAAAAGCCCGGCGCGTGGGCCGGGCTGGGGGATAAATTGCTTATCCGCATATTCTTCGAGGCATCTATTGTGGATGTTGTTTGAGGATGTCGTATATCTCCTCTTTCAGTTTGAGTTTCTGTTTTTTCAGATCTCTCACCTCGGCGCTATAGTCGCTGGCGTGATGCTTTTCCAACTTTCTAATCTCCGCATCCAGGTCGTTGTGCAAGTCAAACTTCTTCTGGAAATGGACATCACTGCTCTTCAGTTTCGAGATAAGTTCTCTGTACTCTGGGAACATGTAATGGAGCCTCCTTGGTTTCGTTTGATTGTGCCTGTAAGACCAAAGCTACCCCTTAGTGCCGGGGATAAATGTGATCCTGATCGGATTTGGGGGCAATGATTTGGAGTATTCGGCGGGATATTTATAACTTGTTGAATCAAAACAAGATAAGTGATTTATCAATCTGAATGGTGAGCCAAACTGTGGGACAAGTCACAACAGGGGCTGTGTCGGCGTGAGGGTGCAGGATCAAAAAAGGGGCCGACTGGCCCCTTTTTATGGATGCACAGGCAACGTTACTCTTTCTCTTCGTCCGCCTGCTCTTTTTTCTTTTTCTTCTCGGGCAGCGGCTTGCCGTCGCGGTGGATCACCTTGCCCGCCTCAAAGCCAATCTGGGCCGCCAGCTCCTCCAGATCCGCCGACTTGGCCTGATCCCCGATGGCGTAGCGATAGTTGGCGATGGAGAGCTTTTCGGCCACCGGCGTGCCCGGGACGATAGGCTCGCGCCAGCCCTGGCCGATGTGGGCCACTAGGGTGCCGTTCATCAACAGCTCGCCGACGATCTCCTGGGTTGGATTGCCCTTGCCGTAGGTGAGACCCTGCGGGTGCTTCTTGCCGACCAGCGGCTCGTTGCTGGCGGGGATCAGCTTGGTGCGGATCAGCCACTTGGGCTTTTTGGTGTTGCCCACCGCCTTGCCGGTCTGGTACTCGTTGATCTTGATGGTCTTGATCATCTGGGCCATGAAGTCCTTGGTCAGCGCCTTCTGGGCGTCGCTGGTTTCATCGATGGCGATGGGGGCCACATACCAGGTCTGAGTGGCTTGAGCCTTGGGAGCGGCAGGGGCAGTTTGTGCCATGGCCAGGGGGCTGAGCAGGATGGCAGCCAGCAAGAGTCCTATCTTCTTCATTGTGATTCCGCTTTTGTTTCAACAAGAATTTTGTTTTGCCAGCGACGACTGCGCCAGCGCCAGAACATGGCCAGACCGCGCACCCACTCGTCGCAGGCCAGCGCCAGCCAGATACCGACCAGTCCATAACCCTGCATGATACCGAGGAAATAGGAGAGTGGCACGGCAATTCCCCACATGGAGAGCAACGCCATGTAGAGGGGGAAACGGGCATCCCCGGTGGCCCGCAGGGCGTTGATTACCACCAGATTGAAGGTGCGGCCGGGCTCGAGGATAAGGCTGATGAGAAACAGTTGCGCCACCTGGGTGATGATGTCGGCATCATCGGTAAAGAGGCTGATGATGGTGCGGCCGTTGAGGGCCGCCGCCACGGCGATGACGCAGGTGACCGCCAGCCCCAGCTTGAGGCTCTTGAGCAGCTGCTGATAGGCGCGATCGAACTGTCTGGCCCCCGCCAGATGGCCGATGATGATCTCGTTGCCAAGGCCGATGGAGAGGCCAAACAGCAGGATAAACAGGCAGATCTGGAAGAAGTAGGATTGGGTCGCCAGCGCCTTGTCCCCCAGCAGTCCGACAAAGGCTGTCACCACCATAAACTGCAGCATCCAGGAGAGGTTCTCTCCTGCCGCCGGCAGGCCGATATGGAGCACCTTGCCCAGCATCTCCCGGCTGGGGTGGACGATATCGCGCACCACCAGTCGAATGCCGGTCTTGCGGGCTACCAGCCACACCAGCAGCACCACGCCGATCAGGCGGCCCGCGACCGTGCTGATGGCGACACCGGCGACGCCAAGCTGGGGCAGGCCGAACCAGCCGTAGAGCAGCAGCAGGTTGCCGACGAAGGTGATGAGGTTGACGATCAGGGTCACATACATCGCCTGACGGGTGTGGCCGTGAGCGCGCAGGGTGGCTGCCAGACAGAGGGCTGCGGCCTCCGGCAACAGGCAGAGACCGATGATCTGCAAGTAAAGCGTCCCGTCGCTCATCAGATTGGCAGGCAGGTTCATCAGCGCCAGCATGGTGCTGGCCCCCGCCATCACGCCGATGGCTGCTACCAGACCGATCAGCAGGTTGAAGCCGATAGCGGTGTGGATCACCACCCGACTCTTCTCCCGATCGCCGGCCCCCAGATACTGGGTGATCACCACGCTGGTACCGATACTGACGAAGCTGAACAATGTGATGGCGAGATCGAACACCTGATTGCCGACCGCCAGCGCCGCCACTCCCTGATAGGAGACATGACCCACCATGAAGGTATTGAGGGCACCCGTCAGAAAGTGCAGGGCGAGATCGATAAAGAGCGGCCAGGTCAGCGCAAAGAGGGTGCCCGGGCCTGCGTGGGATTGAGATTGCATGGCATGTCCAACAGCTGGGAGGGCACGGGGGAGTGCCCTCTGGGGGCGCATTTAACACCAAGGCCAAGGCCGGTGCAATCCTTGTGCAGGATTGCACCGGCCAGGGGCGCAGGCCAAGGGGTCAGGCAGGCGTGGCGCCCGCCTCCTGTTCGCTTGGCAGGGTGAGGCGAGCCGAGTCGGGCAGGGCATCATCCTGCGGCCAATTCGAGCGGATGGCATCTGTGGTGCTCTCCACCACCGCATCATCCTTGAACACCGGCTCGCGGTAGCAGCGGGTCAGGCGTAGCGCCTGATACATATCGGGGCAGAGGATGATCCCCTCATCGCCCACCCGCACGCCTGCCTGCTTTAGCCAGTGGGTCATCTGGCCGTGGCGACCCGCCATCACCATATGGATGCCGCGCCGTTTCAGCTCCTTGTGCAGCTCTCCCACCATGCTCATCACGCTGATGTCCTGATGGGTGAAGCAGGCGACCGCATCGATCACCAGGCACTTGGGGGCTCGGGGATCCTGCACCAGCAGGGCCAGTACCCGCCGCTTGAAATAGGGGGCATTGAAGTAGGTGAGCGGCGAGTTGAAGCGATAGACCAGAATACCCGGGATCGCCTTGGCCTGTTCGTTGTCCCCCAGGGTGCGCACCACCCCCTCGTCATCCATACCAAGCAGCTGGTCGGTGGGACGCATCACATTGCGCAGGAACTGGAACAGCCCCAGCAACACGGCGAGGGTGATCCCGGGGATCACCCCCATGGTGAGCACGCTGATAAAGGTGACCAGCGCCAGCCAGAAGGCGGATCGATCGGAGTGGCGCAGTGCCCAGAGACCGCGAAAATCGGTGAGCGACAGGGAGGCCATCACCAGCACCACCCCGAGGGCGGCGGTGGGTATATATTTGAGCGGCGCCGTCAGATAGAAGGTGATGAGGGCGATCACCGCCGCAGCGATGATGGAGACCAGCTGGCTCTTGCCGCCGTTGGCGTCGTTGACCGCGGTGCGTGAATCCGCGCCGCTGATGGCAAAACCCTGGGAGACCGCGGAGGCGAGGTTCGCCATACCGAGGGCCCGAAACTCCTTGTCCGCGTCGATTTCGTAACCGTTTTTGGCTGCAAAGCTGCGAGCGGTCAGCATCATGGAGACGAAGCTCACCATGGCCAGGTTAAGGGCAGGCAGCACCAGCTCCCGCATCAGACCGGGGGGAAATTCCGGCATCTGGAAGGCGGGCAGACCGGAGCCCACCGCCCCCAGGGTGGCGATATCAAACTGGCCGAGATTAAAGCCCCACACCAGCGCAGCGGTCACCACCATGGCCACCATGGAGGAGGGCCATGCCGGTTTGTAGCGCTTGGCCAGCAGCAGGGTGAGCAGAGCCACCAGACTCATGGCCAGGGTCGGCAGATGGGTCTGGGTGATATAGGTGGCCCCGCTGGCGATCCGCTCGATGAGGTAACGTTCGCTGAAAGTGAAGCCGAAGATCTTGGAGAGCTGGCCCACCATGATGGTGATGGCCACACCATTGAGCAGCCCCATCAGGATCGGGCGGGAGAGAAAGTCCGCCAGCACTCCCAGCTTGAAGCGGCTGGCAATCAGGCACCAGAAGCCGGTCATGGCGGTCATGGTCATCACCAGTTGCCAGTGACGGGTGGGGTCGCCTGCGGCCAGCGGCGTCACCACAGCGGCGATGACCGCACAGGTGGCGGCATCGGGGCCGACAATCAGCTGGCGGGAGGTGCCAAACAGGGCGTAGACCAGCATGGGCAGGATGCAGGAGTAGAGGCCGACGATGGCACCCACCCCGGCAAGCTCGGCATAGGCGATGGCGACGGGCAGCGCCACGGCCGCCACCGAGAGTCCGGCGCGAAGATCTGGCATCAACCAGGCGCGCTGGTAATGCAGCAGGGCGGCGAGGCCCGGTAGCCAGCGTTCGAGAGAGAAGAAGTCGCGCATTATTTAACCCATTGAGTTACAACCAGCTTTTCCCCTAGTGTGCCCAAGGTTATCGAAAGATTGCAATCAGGTTATGGCCAGTTTACCTGAAGGTCAGGCCAGATAGCCCGCCAGCGTTTCTCCTTGATGCGCTGGGTAAAAATCTGTTTGTCCTGGCGACATCTGGGGTTGGCACTCACTTGCAGCGACCAGTTGATGGTAAAGCCGTAGGGGGCAAGCCACTCGCACTCGCCATCCTGATTCAGGCGCACGCCTATGCAGGTGGGCACCTCGACCCAGTGGCTGAGCGCCTCAAGGCTGCTGGCAAACGGCGTCACCAGCTGCCGCGTGTGCATGCGGGCCTGATTGCGCACCTCCCACTGCTGGCCGGGCAGGCGTTTGGCGAGCCAAGCTTCGTGCTCCGCTTCAGCCAGCCCTTGCGGATCGGTTTTGTCGAGATAGATAAGGTCGATATCGTTGAGCGGGGTGGGCTCTGCCTTGTGGTGAAGGTGATCCCAGATGAGGTTGCGGATAAAGCCTGCTCCCAGCGCCCAGTCGGGCAGATTGAGCTCGGCCGCGGCTTGCAGGCAGGCCATCCGCTGCGGATCGGCCCGCAGCAGGGCTTCTGTTTTGGCTTGGAATTGCTGTTCGAGGGCGGAGTTCAGAGGTTCAGTTGTTGGCATTGCGGCGTAACCAGACATCAATGTAGCGGCAGCTCGGCACTATAGTGAGCCCCTCCGCCTGAGTCCAGTTGAAGAAGGCGCGCGCCAGCTGATCGGCAATCCCCTGCACCCGCAGCTCGGGAGGCACGAAGGTGCTGTAGGCGTCGATGGTCTTGGCATCGAGCCGCCGGTAGCGCAGTCTCGACTCTTTCCCCTCCACCATACAGATGAACTGCTGCTGGTTGGCCTGATGGATGATGTCGCTCATGGTGGGCACCTCTGGCATAAAGTTGGGTCTCTCGGCACAACATAACTGTTAGCCAAGGTATAGAACAGATAATGAGAGCCCGTGGTCAATATCATCCCCCTTTGACAGAGGGCGCATCGATATCGCGATGCAGATCAAGGTGCCCGATGGTGAGTCGGGCACCGCGTTAGTGTCAGCACAAGAGTGTTGGCAAAGGGGGGAGGGATCAGGCCCAGGCCCGCTCCAGCAGGGTAAGTAACTGCTCACGGTCGGCATCCTTGCGATTGAACAGCAGGGCACCATCGTTGATCGCCAGATCGCGGATCTCGGTCAGTAGCGAGCGATCGCTTACCCCAGCCTCACTCATGGTGCGCGGCAGCTTGACCGCTTGCCACAAGGTGTCGCGCAGGGAGCGAATGGCTGTGATGGTCGCCTCCGCCCGCTGATGGGCCGGGGTGGCGGCAAAGCGTTCTGCCCCCACCAGCGGCAACAGCAGCCGGGCCAACTCGCTATCCACCTCGGGGCGGTTGTAGTCGAGCACGGTCGGCAAAAAGAGGTTCATGCACAGCCCGTGGGGCAGATGGCAGCGGGCTCCCAGACTGTGGCCGAGGGCGTGCACCAGCCCCACCATGGAGTTGGAGAATGCCATGCCAGCCAGCGTGGAGCCTTCCGCCAGTTGCAGCCGCAGCTGTTTGTTTTGCGGGTCGTGGATGATTTGCGGCAGGGCGCTGGCGATCTTCTCCACCGCCATCAGGGCCAGTGCATCGCTCACCGGGTTCTTGGCGGTACCGATAAAGGCCTCGATGGCGTGGGTCATGGCGTCCATGGCGGTGGCGGCGGTGATATTGAGGGGCAGCCCCTGGGTCAGGCGCGGGTCGAGCACCGCCAGCTGGGGAAGCAGGAAGGGGGAGGTGAAGGGCACCTTGCGCCCGCTCGCCTCATCCTTGATCACTGCAACCAATGTCACTTCTGATCCTGTGCCCGCCGTGGTGGGCACCACCGCCAGCGGCTTGAGGGGACGGGTCAGGCAACCGGCGCCCGAGGAGTCGAGCAGATGATCCCCCCCCATGGATGTGAGAATGTTGACCGCCTTGGCGGTGTCGATGACCGAGCCGCCCCCCAGCGCCACCAGACTGTCGCAGTCGAGCTCACGATAGCGTTTGGCGATCCGCTCCACCACGGCGGTGGAAGAGTCGGCCGGGATCTCGTCCCAGATGGCGGCGACCGGCAGCTCCCCCTCGGCCAGCACATTGGCCAGCAGGGTGGCAAGGCCGGTGGCATTGACCCCCTTGTCGGTCAGCAGCAGCGGGCGACGAGCACCCAGGCTGGCCAGCTCGCTGGCCAGCTGCTCCAGCGCCTGTTCACCGGCCAGCAGTTTGACCGGGCAGAAAAAATCGTAATAGCGGCTCATTTCAAGGCTCCTTGCGCGTTAGCCGGTCACCAGACCCAGATAGATGTTGCAGGCCCGGCCAAGCTTGTTGGTCGGGGCGGGATAGTGGCGCAGCAGCGGCCGCGCGATAAAGGCGGGCAGGATCAGGGACTGCAACTGCTCAAGCCCCCGCACCAGATGCATGGCAACGGTCAGGTCTCCCTCCACCAGCAGCCGGTTTTCGCCAAATGCCTGATTGACCCCGAGCCGAAAACTCAGGGCGCGAAAGGCGATATTGGGATGCTTGAAGCGCACCCGTAGCGGATGGATGGTGGCATGAGGGGCGGCTGGCGCACCGGGATACCAGCGGCCACCCTGCTTGTGCATGTTCATGGCGTAGCCGATGCCGCCCACTTCGAGGCGGATTGCCAACCCGTCCGGCAACGGCGCCAATTCGCGGCGTACCGCCTCATCGGTGCGGGCGGCGCGGCAGAGTGTGCGACCCACCACCCAGAGCAGAGTGGTGATCCAGAGGCGGCGACCAAGGGCGGCTAGAGATTCAACGGTCGGAGTTGTCATAGGGGTTGGCTCCTGAGATGGCTGACCAGAAGAGGGCGAACGCACTGGCTTGCCAGTAGTCGTCCTCTCCCAGCTCCGGTTGATCGACAAACAGTGATGCGCAGGCGAGGAACTGGCCCTGACACACCTCCAGCAACAGTGGCGCGGGGGCCTGCATCAGCTCGCCGCTGGCCTGCCCCTTTGCCAGCAGGGCAGGCAGAAAGCGCAGGGCATCGTTCAGGATCTGGCTGCGGGCCGGTCTGGCCAGCAGCGGAGAGTGAAAGAAATCCAGCACAAATTTGAGCTCATTGGGGTTAGCCTGCATCCACTCCATCGCCAGCTGCCAGTAGTGGCGGGTCTGGTCGTACAGCGGCAGGGTGGGATCTGCTTCATGGATGGCGCTCCCCATCCGGGTCTTTACATCCTGATAGAGGGCGAGGATCAGCGCCTCCTTGCTCGGAAAGTGGTGGAACAGAGTACCGTTGGCTACCCCGGCCGCCTTGGCGATACGGGCGGTGGCAGCCCCCTGCAAGCCATCTTCGGCGCAGAGGGCGAGGGCGGCATCCAGGATCTGGCGGCGCTTGTCGGTCATGTTTTGTGGCTGCGGGATAGCCTGGTTCATGGTCATCTCCATCAGCGCAGGAAGAAGGCCATCATCAGCTTCTGGATCCAGCTGTGGTAGGGCGGATGGATCAGGGAGCCGGTGGTGAACTTGCCGCGGGTCAGCACGGTTTTCGCCTTGGAGAAGGTAAGAAACCCTTCGTGGCCGTGGTAGTGGCCCATGCCGGAGGCGCCGATGCCGCCAAACGGCACATCGTCGGCAGCCACCTGAAACAGGCTCTCGTTGATCGCCATGCCGCCGGAGTGGGTCTCCCGGGTCACCCGTGCCTGCAACTCGGGGTCGAAGCTCATCAGATAGAGGGCCAGCGGGCGGGGCCGCTCAGCCACATAGGCGAGCGCCTCCTCCAGGGTGTCGTAGGGGATGAGCGGCAGCAGCGGCCCGAAGATCTCCTGCTGCATCACCTGACACTGACCCGCCACCCCGGTCAGCAGGTGGGGCACCAGCAGGCGACGCTGATCATCGCGGGCCGGACTGCCACAGGGGTGGAGCTGGGCACCCGCCTGCTCGGCTTCATCCAGCCAGCTGACGAGACGTTGATACTGGCGGTCGTTGATGATGGCGCCGTAGTCAGCACTATTGAGCCCCTGCGGGTAGAGCTTGCTGAAGTGGCGGCGATAGGCGGCGATAAAGTTATCCACCTCGCTGCGGGGCAGCAGCACATAGTCGGGGGCGACGCAGATCTGTCCGGCGTTGAGGCTCTTGCCGAAGATCATCCGCTCGACCGCGGTGGCGACCGGCATGTCGGGGGCGATGAGACAGGGGCTCTTGCCACCCAGCTCAAGGGTGAGGGGGGTGAGCTGGGGCGCGGCGGCGGCCATCACCAGCTTGCCCACCATGGTGGAGCCGGTAAAGAGCAGGTGATCAAACGGCAGTGAGCTGAACGCCGCCGCCATCTGGGCATCCCCCTCGATGATGGCGATCTCGTTTTCGTCAAACACGCTGGTGAGCATGGTGCGCAGCACGGCATTGGTGTGGGGGGTGAACTCGGAGAGTTTCAGCATCGCCCGGTTGCCCGCCGCGATGGCGGTGATGAGGGGGCCAAGGCTCAGCATCACCGGAAAGTTCCACGGCACGATAATGCCGACCACCCCCAGTGGCTGGAAGTGCACCTCTACTTTGGCGGGTGCCAGCAGCAGGCCGGTGTGACGGCGGTGGGGCTGCATCCAGCGTTTGAGTCGCTTCTGGGTGTAGTTGATCTGCATGATGCAGGGCAGCACATCGGCAATCAGACTGTCGTAGTGGCTGCGCTGGCCATAATCTGCTGCCAGCGCCTTGCACAGCTGCCCCTTGTGGGCGAGCAACGCCTGTTTGAGTTTGGTCAGCTGTGCCCGGCGCTCGGCCAGGGTTGGCATGGGGTGAGCCAGACTCGCCCGCTTGAGCCGCGCCAGCTGATCCGGCAGGGACAATTTGATGGCGAGGATATCCTCAGGAGTGTGTTGAAGCTGCGCCGCACCCATGTTGTTCTCCGCATGAAAAATGACCGACTGATTAGTCGGTCTAAATCTAGCCGTTTGTTGCCGGAATGTAAAGCTGGCAAGCTGTCTGCCGTTCACCACGAGCTGGACGCAAGAGAGAACTGTGTGTCTCCCCACACTTTTGTGGTTTGCTCGTTGGTGACTTATCTAATAAGGGGTAGTTTTTGGCTATTAACCTACACGGAGAGAGCACTATGACCAGGGAACTGAACAGCTTGTTGGCCCGGCTTGAAGATGTGGTTGAGCGGATGCCGGATTGCTTCAACACCTACGAATTCGCCCAGAAGCTGGCACTGCAATATCAGCCGGAATTCTTTGCCGCGGGCCACTCTCTGGCCGAGCACGAGGGCAAGGTACTGCGGGTGCTGCACCAGAAGATCGCTGAGGCGCTGGCAGGCAGCGAGATGGTGATTGAAGGGGCTCTGCTCCCCTGCGTCACCCCCTGGGGGGAGAAGGCGACCTCACCGCGCTGGCATCGCAAGCACTGAGGGTCGTAGTCAGGCAGATCACTGCCAGATAGCAGATAACAGATAACAAACAACGATAAAGGGCGCGGCGCTGGCAACAGGGCTGCGCCGTTTTTTGTGCAGATTGTCGCCAGCCGTGTGTTGTTGCCGGGAGCAAAGGCCCGCTCTGTGATCCCATGCCGGGATACGAGACCGTCAGCCGGGTAGACTCTCCCTTTTGTCGCAGGGTTTGTCACCGTAGGAATTTCTCATGACCCATAAAATCATTCTGGATACTGATCCGGGTATCGACGATGCCATGGCCATCCTGTTTGCCGAGGCCCACCCCGCCATCGAGCTGCTCGCCATCACCACTGTTTTTGGTAACGCCACCATCGACAATGGCACCCGCAACGCCCTCTGGCTCAAGCAGAAGTACGGCATGAAGGCGGATGTGGCCAAAGGCGCTGCCGCCCCGCTGCTGCGCGAGCCGGTCGGCCCCACCACCATAGTCCACGGCCCGAGCGGCTTTGGCGACATGGAGGCGGGAGAGGTGACTATCGCTCCGGATCCCCGCCCCGCTTGGCAGTACATAGTCGAGGCAGTGAAAGCTGCGCCGGGGGAGATCACCCTGGTCACTATCGGCCCGCTCACCAATCTGGCGCTGGCGCTACAACAGGCCCCCGAGATTGTCTCGCTGGTGAAACAGGTAGTAGTGATGGGCGGCGCCTTTGGCGTCAACGGCCATCGTGGCAACGTCACCCCCTATGCCGAGGCCAATATCCACGACGATCCCGATGCCGCCGACCGGGTCTTTACCGCCGATTGGCCGGTAGTGATCATCGGGCTTGATGTGACTCAGCAGAGCTTCTTCAGCAGCGCCTATCTGGATGAGCTCAGGGACAAGGCGGGGGAGCCGGGCCGCTTCCTGTGGGATGTCAGCCGCTTCTACCTGCGCTTCTACTCCGAGAAGCTGGGGCTCTCCGGTTGCCATGTCCACGACCCGTCCGCCATCGCCTATGTGATTGATCCGACCCTCTTTACCCTGCGGGAAGGGCCGGTGCGGGTTATCACCAGCGGCCCGGCCATCGGCCACACCCTGCAAAAGTTCGATGGCAAACGCCACTCCCACGATGACTGGGCAGCCTATCGTCCGCAGCAGGTCGGGGTGGCGGTGCGCGATGAAGCCTTGCTGGCGCTCTATCGCGAGACGCTGGTGGGCTGGGGCAAGGATTGCTGAGCAAAGAGGCGCTATTACGTTGAGGCGGGGGCTGTGATCGGCGCCAAACAATCGGAACGCTCGGCCGCTTATACTGCCTGATATCAAGAGCTTGGGAGGGATGAAGATGGCCTGGATTTCCTTGATAGTGGCGATAGCCCTGATCTGGTGGTTGATGAAGCTGGGACGTGGCGCCCTGTTCGAGATCCGTCTTGCACCCGGCAAGGTAGTGGTCAAGCAGGGCAAGGTGTCACCCGCCTTTATTGAGCATGCCAAGCAGATCCTGCGCCACGACACGGTGCGCGGTCGCATTGTGGGGCAGCGTGATGGCGATGGCGTGAAGCTGATCTTCTCCCGATCCATCCCCGAGCCGGTGGCCCAGCGGTTTCGCAATATCTTCCCCTATGGCGATTACCGCCAGCCAACGGCGCCACTGCCGGGGCCAAAATCCCGCAAGGGATAAGCACCGGAACCTGGTTCATCAATAGCAAACGGGCCTCCAGTGGAGGCCCGTTTTCTTATGGCACTTGGTCAAGAGAGAGCTGACAGCCCTTACTCCTTGCCGTGCAGCTCGCGCTGGGTCTTGACCGCCGCCGCCTTGACGGCGGTGCCTTCATTGCCCCAGGAGGCGCGCAGGGTGTTGACCAGCTCGGCGAGCCGCTCGTCATCCATGGTCCAGCCATAACCCGGCATGTGGTAACCCAGATGGCCGTGGGTGACCGGTGTTTCGGCGCCGTGCAGCAGCACATTGATCAGGCTCGACGGATCGCTCGCCAGCACGGTGCGGTTGTTGACCAGCGAGGGGATGACGTGGTCATTGCCCTGGCCGTTGACCCCGTGACAGGTGGAGCAGTACATGGCGTAGTCCGCCTTGCCGCTGGCACTGGCGTAGGCACGGGCCCCTTTCTCCTCCACCGGTTCATCTTTCAGATCGGTCAGATAGGTGGCGATGCTGGCCAGATCGGCGTCGCTGAAATACTGGCTGCTGTGAGTGATCACTTCCCCCATGGGGCCCGCGACCGCTTCATGCTGGCTGCGGCCGGTTTTCAGCAGGTCGATCAGCGCCTGCTTGCTGTAACGGCTGTCGCGAATATCGGGGGCATACCAGCCATCCAGCGCAGCACCGCTCAGGTAGACGGGATCCGCCTCGGTCAGCGCTTTCTCCTGCATGCCGAGCCCGCGCGGGGTGTGGCAGCTGCCGCAGTGACCGGCACCCTGCACCAGATAGGCGCCGCGGTTCCACTCTTCGCTCTTGCCAGCCACAGGGGTGAAGCGGCTGTCATCGTGGTAGATCCAGTTCCAGCCCATCAGCGGCCAGCGCATGTTGAGGGGCCAGGGGATGTCGCTCTCCTTGTTGGCGATGGCCAGCGGCTGCACCTCCTTCATCAGATAGTGATAGAGATCTTCGAGATCCTTATCGCTCATCTTGGCGTAGGCGGTGTAGGGCATGGCCGGATAGAGGCGATGCCCATCGCGGGCCACCCCTTCGCGCATCACCTTGATGAACTCCGGCAGGCTGTAGTTGCCGATACCGTGGGTCTTGTCGGGGGTGATGTTGGTGGCAAATACGGTGCCGATGGGGGTCGGGAACCCTTTGCCGCCCGCCAGTGACTTGCTGGTTTCGCTGGTGTGACAGGCAGCGCAGTCGCCCAGCTTGGCCACGTACTCGCCTGCCGACATGGCGGGGGCTGCGTTGGCGGCAAGGGCGGGCAGGGCCAGCAGCAGGGCGCTGGCGGTCAGTGACAGGGCGCGGTTCATTGGGCACCTCCCTTGCTCATGGCTACCAGCTCGTTGACGGCGCGCCACGCTTCGTCGATGGCGGCGTGGGCGTAGGGGCTCCAGCCTGCATCCGAGTTGGCGATGGTGATGTTGCCGATCGGCTGGCGACCCAGTTCAATCCATTTTTCGCACTGCGCTTCGTCATCAAACAGGGTGTTGGTGACATAGGAGTAACCGTGAGACCAGCGGTTGACCGTGATGGCGAGGATATCCTGCTCATGGTTGAAACCGGCGCTGCCCAGCATCCCCTGCAGCTGTTCGCGGATCATCTGTTCATGCTGCTCGAACGGCATGCCGAGGATCATGGCGCGCCCCTTGCGGGACTGTTCGCGGGCCGACAGACCGCTGCCCGGCAGGGTCGGCACATAGACCATGTGCAGGCACATCGGCTGATCCGGGCTCTTGGGATGCTCGTAGCCACCCATGCTGACCGGATAGTCGAGCTTGACCCGGCTGTAGGGGGCGGCGGGGGAGTAGACCTCGTGTACCCCCAGCTTGACGAAGGCTTGCCAGTTCTTGATCACCACCTTGGTGTAGACCAGCGGCGCCTTGGCATTCTGGCGCAGCGCCTCCTTCTGGGGCTCCGGCATCTCGGGCACCATGTAGGGGATCATCATGTTGTAGCCCGCCATGATCGACTGCTTGGCCCGCACCCGATGCAGTTTCCCCTCCTTGATGTAGGTGACATCCACCGCCAGCTTGCCGTCGGCGAGGCGCACGTTTTTGGCCTGCAGCGCCGTGCTGCCAAGGCGCAACTGCACCTTGTGCTCCGGCAGGTCGAGCTTGCTGTAGTCAAACTTGGCCAGCACCACATCCTGCATGGTGTGACCCGGCGCCACCTGCGGAATGAGCTTGCGCACCATCAGGCGGGTGAGACCGGCGTTGCCATCGGGGAAGTGGAAGATGTAGGGATCGTCCAGCTCCGCCTGCTCCTCGGCATCCAGCGGTGTCAGATTGAGGCCGTCGAACCCCGGCAAGGCGCAGAGGCGCGCATCGGCGCAGGCGGTGGCGTCGATGCCGACCGCCTGGAAGTCGTTGGTGCGCTGCTGGAAGTAAGTGATCGCCCGCTCGCTGAGACCCACTTTATCGCGCAGGAAGGTGGTGTAGCTGTTGCGAGTCACCCACTCATCCTGCTGCTCGCGGGTCATGCCGCTCAGGTAGTCGATCTTCGATTCGTGCAGGGCCAACAGGGCGGCCTTGTCGGCATCATCGAGGGGGAAGTCACCGATAAACTCTGCCAGCGGACGACCGTTCAGGCGATCGCGCGGGATATCGTCCGCCACGTTGTGGCCCGGATCCCCGTTCACTATCTTGTTGACGCCAAAGTGCTTCTCGTCGAAATAGACGCCACGGCTCAGCCCCAGATCCGGATAGAAGGTCTGCTGGAAACCGGCGGCCAGCTCGTCGATGTTGACCTCCAGCGCCTTGAGCAGCCCGAGCGCCACCGGGCTGTAGACCGAACGCGGTGATTGCAGGGATTCGCTGCCGCCGTAACCCAGCCGCAGGCCATCGGGGGTGGTGAATTCGTTGCGCTTGGCGTGGCCGCCAAAGTCGTCGTGGTTGTCGAGTAGCAGGATCTTCTTATCTGCGCCGAGCAGTTGCTGATAGAAGCAGGCGGCGGCCAGACCGCTGATCCCGGCGCCGACGATCACCAGATCGTACTCCCCCTCAAGGGGAATATTGGCAAAGTCATACTGCTTGCCGTCACGGGCGATGCTGTGGGCCGGTTCGAAGGAGCCCGGGTGGTTACCGCGCAGGCCGGTGAGGGCGGGCGGGTAGGCCAAGGTTTTATCCGCCAGCGTGCTGCCGCCTTCGGCAGCCTTGAGCAGATTGATGGGGGCGACGCCTGCCGCAATGGTGATGGCAACGCCGTTGAGAAAATCTCTGCGTGTAATACTCATGGCTATCCCTGTGTTAGGAGAAGTAATGAATAAGTGGATTCATTATGGGAGGGAGACACAGATCCTGTTCAGGATTGGGCGCCGAATCTACCGCTATCCTCACGCTGAGTCCATACGATTGCTAATGGATTATTAAGCACCATTTTCCTGCTTGTGACGAGAGTGATGCGCTGATGGGGGTGATTTGCCCTGTTGCAGGGCAAATTATCTTCCGGCTCGGTCGGTCAATGATTGCCGCAGCTGATTAGTTTGGGAGGCGTTCGGGCATCATTGTCGACTCGGGGGGATGATCGCGCTAAGCTCTTAACTACTTGTTTTATCGACTCTCTTTTTATTCATAGGCATAAAGGCCACTCAGGAGGCGTAATGAACTGGTACATCTCGGTCCTCAAGCAGTATGCGGTATTCAGTGGACGGGCCCGTCGCACCGAATACTGGATGTTCGTGCTGTGCAACGTCATCGTTATGCTGCTGCTCGGCATGGTGGACAAGCTGATTGGCGGTGACAATGAGCTGATCAGCTCCATCTATTCGCTGGCGGTGCTGCTGCCCTCGCTGGCGGTAGCGGCCCGTCGCCTGCACGATACCGACCGCAGCGCTTGGTGGCTGCTGCTCGGGCTTATCCCAATCATCGGTACCCTGGTGCTTATCTACTTTATGGTTTGCAACGGTCAGCAGGGGCCAAACCGCTTCGGTGACGATCCCAAAGCGGCCCCCTCACAGGGCTTTATCGTCAGCTAACGGGCGCGGCTCAGCCAATAATCGGCCAATAAAAAGAGAGGGAGGCGTGATGCCTCCCTCTCTTTTTCGTGTTGATGGCCTATCAACGCTCGATCAGCGGGGCGGAGCGGTAGCTCCACATGCCGTAGGTGCGCAGGGCGTCGCGGTAGATGCCGAGCAGCTCACTCTCGCTCGGGGTGGCCAGCTCCTCGAGGGGCTTGTCGGGGTAGCTGACGCTCGCCACCTTGATGTTGGCCGGGCCAATCTGGTCGCAGGCGATTTCCAGCACCGTCTGGCCGCGGCGTACATGGCTGGCGGAGCTTACCAGCACCGCATAGTCAATCTGGTGGCGGGCGAGGGCATAGGCGCTGTAGAGGGCGTTATCCACCGTGCTAGTGGCGTAGTTCTCTTCAATCAGGCGGCTGCGGTCGATGCCGTGGTTGGCCAGCCAGTCAGCCATCAGCTTGCCCTCGGTCTGGCGGTTCTGGGGCACGCCGCCGGTCAGGATGATCAGCGCTTCCGGGTCGGCTTTGGCCAGCTCAAGGGTGGTTTGCAGACGGCCCAGCAGGATCTTGTCCATGCTGCCGTCGGGATTGAGGGCGTAGCCCAGGGTGACGATGGCGCGTTTGCCCTCCCTGCTGGCCTTGACCTGATCCTCGGTCAGTTTGGTCTGCAGCGGGGCGGCGGTGATCCGCTGCACCCGGGCGATGATCTCCTCCAGATCGGCGGCGCGGCCACTGTTGCGATCCGCCACTTTCGCCAGATAGCTGCGGGAAGCCTCCTTGTTGCCCTTCACCAGCTGCCAGATGGCGAGATAGCTGTTGATGTCGAGATCATCGGGGGCGACGGCCTGCGCCTGCTCCAGCAAGGTGATGGCGCGGCTCAGGTTGCCGTTGTAGATCTGGGCGTTGGCCGCCGAGATGAGCAGGTCGGTGCGGTAGGGTTCCAGCTGGTAGGCGGCCAGCAGCCGCTCGGTCACCAGCTCCATATTGCTCGGCATCTTGGCGGTAAAACCGGCGTGGGAGATCTTGGCTGGCGACTTGTAGATCTGCAGCGCTTCGCCGAGCAGCATGTCCACCGCCTGGCGTTTGCTGACCAGGGTATTGAGGTCGTGCTCCATCTGCATCGAACTCTCGGCCGCTTGCAGGGTGAGGGGCGAGAGCGCCAGCAGGCCGCCGAGGGTGAGGGCAAGAAGGGTCTGTTTCATCAAAAGGTCCTCTGTCGGGCTGAATCGCGCCGTGGCGCAGCGGTTTGCGGGCCGATGCGACGAGGCAAATGTGCGTCAATTCAGTCTGTTAGTGCCAAAGAGGGGGCAATATACCAGTTAACGGTGCGGCAAACTGTGAGTCGGGGCGAGTCGTCGGGTGATGCCACACCTGTGGCCGCAAAAGTGGCCGCAACGGATCAGCTGCCATCTGAAAAGGGCAGGGGGAGCGTGACTCCCCCTGCTGGGAGGGGCGTTGGCCCCTCCCTCTATCGCGATGCAAGAGAGCTGGGGTGTCAATCCATCTGCTGGCGAGTGCTCGCGGTCAGTTCCACATCGGGGAGATGCGGGCTTCCAGCGTCTCTTGCTGCTCTTCGGGCATATCGCTGAAGAAGTTGAGCTGGGTCTGCTCTTCCACCTCGCGTACCGAGACCCGGTAGTCGGCGATCTGGCTGATGGGCACCTCTTCCTGCGGCATGATAAAGGCGATGGCCTGCAGTCTGGCCGGGTCCATCACGATCTTGTAGTAGGCGCTCGGGATCGCCACACCCTGACCGATGGACTCTTCAGAGCCGGTAAAGATGGGGCCGGTGATCACCTGCACATCCTTGCGGGAGACCGCCCACTTGTTCACCTTGTCCTCCAGCACGCGCCACGCCTTCTGGTTGAGCACCCCGATCTGCGGCGTCATGTTGCTCAGCAGGAAGCTCTCTTTCATGGTGTTCTTGTTCGATTTCATGTCCCCCGCCGGGGCCTGATGGCCACGGTCGTAGCCCGAGCCCTTGTAGTCGGAGAGGGTGGCGCGGTAGGCGACCGGGATCTCCCTGTCCTCGGCGAAGGCATCCTTGCGCGACACTGTGCCCTGTGCGCTCTGGGCGGTCATCCGGTAGGAGACCCAGTCCGCCACCTTGTAGTCGTAGTTGTAGCCGACCGCATACCCTTCACGGCAGAGCTTCTGATCCGATTCGGAGGGGAGGCCAAAGCGCACGTGCTGGCCGCATTCCCAGTGGGCGGCCAGCAAGGGGGTGGCAGTGAGGGTGAGGGTAACAGCCAGAACCAATTTATTGATTTTTATCATTTTTGTGATGCTCCAGTTTAGTAGGCGGAGCCATTTGACATGAGAGCTGACCAGCGCTTCAATTGCTGTTTTTTTACACGTCACCGTTCTGTGACGGCTCGCCAAGATCCGTGATGTGACTGGTTAATATGTTTTAAATCAGTGGCTTGGTCGGTGGGATGATATGCGGTTGCTCGGCAGACAACGAAAAGGGGCCCGCGATGGGCCCCTTGTGATGAGCTGTCTGACTGCTATCAGGCGGCGTTTGCCTTATTGCCCAGCGTGCGGGCCAGCAGTGCTTCCGGATTGTGAATCGCCTCCTTGGTCTTCACATCGATGACCTCGATATTGGTGAAGCGCTCGCGGTTCTTGATAGCCACGTCGTGGGCGAAGATGACGCAGCGGGCGTTTGCGACATCCTTGGCGGTAATGCGGTTGATGATGCCGTTGGCGCCCTGGGTCTCGACCTTGATCTTGATCCCCTGCTTGGCGGCAGCCTTCTGTAGGCTCTTGGCGGCGAGGAAGGTGTGGGCCACGCCAGACGGGCAAGCAGTGATGGCCAGAACGTCTGCTTCTCCTTCCGCTTCAATGATCTCGAAGCTGGTTTGGGTGGTGGTCACGTCATCTTCTTCGCTCACTGGCTTCTTCAGCAGGTTGACGATGATGGCGGTGGTCAGTGCGCCGAGGATGGTACCCAGGATGTAGCCCATCTTGCCTTCAACAACCGGCAGGACAATCCAGCCACCCCAGGGGGCGTGGTTGATACTGTGCATCATAAAGCCGGTGATGTTGCCGACGATGCCGCCTGCGACGATGGCCGGGATAACGCGCATGGGGTCAGCAGCGGCAAACGGGATGGCACCTTCACTGATACCGATCATGCCCATGATGGCGGCCGCTTTACCGGATTCACGCTCCTCTTTCTTGTAACGCTTCGGAGACATGAAGGTCGCCAGCGCCATACCCAGCGGCGGTACACAGATGGCGATACCGACGCCGCCCATCAGCCAGGGCTGGGTGTTGACCTGAGTCTGGGCAAACAGGGTTGCAACCTTGTTGACCGGGCCGCCCATATCGAAGGCAGTCATACCACCCAGAATGGCACCCAGCATCACTTTACCTGAGCCCGCCATGCTGGAGAGCCAGTGGTTCATCCCTTCCATCATGGCGGCGATCGGGGCACCGATCCCCCACATCACGATGCCACACACCAGGAAGGTACCGATCAGCGGATAGATGAAGATGGAACCGAGGGAGGTCATGGAGTCAGGCAGCTTGATCCGTTTGAGCTGATTGACCACGAAACCTGCGATAAAGCCCACCAGAATGGCACCAAGGAAACCGGTTTGATAGTGCTGAACGGCAATCCAGGAGCCGATCATGCCCGGGGCCAGGCCCGGCTTGTCAGCCAGCGAGTAGGCGATGTAGCCACCCAGTACAGCGGTAAACAGGGTCAGACCGGCGATACCCATGGTGGCCATGTCTTTAAGGAAGCCCGCTTCCGGCACGGCGCCCTTGCCGCTCATCATCACCGACAGTGACAGCAGCACACCGCCTGCCACGATGAAGGGGATCATGTGGGAGGTACCAAACAGCAGGTGCTGCTTCATGGTATTGAGGCGATCCTTGAAGGGGCGCTCTTCAGGGGCCGCCGGGGCAGTGGCTGCCGGTTTGGCGGCTGGCGCCGGTTTTTCCGCTTTCGGGCCTTGCTTGAGCAGAGTCAGGGCTTGCTCGACGGTAGTGGCCGCCTTCATCTGCTCGATAAAACCGGGTTCCAGCAGACGGGTAGAGAGCTCCGCCAGCACTTCGATGTGGTGGTTGGCACCGCCATCCGGGGAGGCGATCATGAAGATCAGCTGGGTCGGTTTGCCATCTTCGGCGCCGTACTCGATACCTTGGCGGCTGACACCGATGGCAATGGCCGGACGACTGACCGCCTTGCTCTTGGCGTGGGGCAGGGCGACACCCTGCTCGAAGCCGGTGCAGTCCAGCTGCTCGCGGGCCCAGATATCCTTGACGAATTGCTGTTGATCAGACACGGCGCCATCGCGCGCCAGCATCTGTGCCATCTCGTCGAACAGGGCCTCCTTGCTGGTGGCCTTCAACTCCAGGCAGATGAGTCTGCCGTTGGTCATGGTGGGTAACATATTACTCTCCTGGCTCCGTTGCCGAGCCGCATGATGGGGGGAACAATTGACCTGGATATTGTTCTCCCATTGGCGCGGTGCCGAAATCGGACAAATGTGCCGTTTACTGGATTTTTGTGCTGGCAAGAATGAGCTGTGACTCTCATCTCGTTTTGGCGTGATGATTGAATTCGATGTGAATGTAAATTTAATCATTTAATATCAAATGCTTATTTTGTTTTTGTTCGTGCGAAATCTTATCTGGGTGTCCAGGTCGATGATGAATTTGCTGTGATGGAATGGATATTTGTGTGATTAGTTATGGCGCAATAGTGTGAGCTGGTTGGCAAATAGCAGGCGCCTCAAGTGATTTTATTGTCATTAATTGGGAGGGAGATAACTCTGTGAGTCTGGTCAACCGTGTTGTGAAGCGATGAAAGGGGATGGATGGGGATAAAAAACAAGGGCCATCATTGATGGCCCTTGGGCATATTCGGGGGGGGGGGGGCATCGCTCGGGATGTGCTCGTTAGCAGCGGTTGCCGGCGCGGGCGACCCGCCCTTCGGCCAGCAGCTGGTAGCTGCCGGTGGTGGCCGGGATAAAGGCGGACTTGCCCTTCTCGAGACGCAGCGTCTCATCGCCGCGCTTGAGGAGCACGGTTGCATCGATGGCAAACAGGATCTCGGCGCTGGCGGTGGTGAGCTGGTGCTCGCCTGCCGGGTAGATGCTGAAAGTGAAGTCAGGTACCGGCACGTCGAAGTGCTGTACCGCACCATCACAGCGGGGGGACAGCAGGATCTGGTCGTCCGGCTTGGGCAAGCAGCGGGTGCAATCCAAAAGCTCTGCCACATCGATGTATTTGGGGGTGAGGCCGGCGCGCAGCACGTTGTCCGAGTTGGCCATGATCTCGAGACCCGTGCCGCGCACATAGGCGTGCGGGGTACAGGCATCGAGGAACATCGCCTGACCGGGCTCAAGCGTCACCACGTTGAGCAGCAGCGGCGAGAATAGGCCCACATCTCCCGGGTACTGGGCCGCCAGACTGGTGATGAGGGCAAACGTCTCCTCATCCTGATGGGCGGCGGCATAGGTTAGCAGCCCTGCCAACGCCTCCTCCTTGCGTGCCCCTTCCAGTACCAGCAGCTGGTGGAAGAAGTGCTGCAGGCCCGCTTCATTCTGGCTGGCGGCAAGGGCTGCAGTCAGATCGGCGATGGCCGCCAGATTGACCCGCTCGAACAGTGCCAGAATGGCGGGAATGGCGCGAAAGCCGTTCATCGCCTGATAGGGGGTGAGGGCAAAAACCAGCTCCGGCTTATGGTTCGGGTCCTTGTAGTTGCGATTGCTCGCCTTGATATCGATGCCTGCGGCCTCCTCTTTGGCAAAGCCCGCTTCAGCCTGAGCCTTGCTCGGGTGCACCTGAATGGAGAGAGCCTTCTCGGCACACAACACCTTGAACAGGAACGGCAGGCTGCCAAAACGGGCGAAGGTGGCCTCACCCAGCGCGGCGGCCGGAGCCCTGTCGATCACCGAAGAGAGCTTTTGCACACTGCCCGCCAGCGTCACCTCGGAGCAGCCGTTGGGGTGGGCGCCCATCCACAGCTCGGCCTGGGGTTTGCCTTGCGGGTTGGGAATGCCAAACAGGGTGGTGAGGGAGTCATGACTGCCCCAGTCATAGCCTTGAATCGGGTTTTGCATCAACAGAAAGGAGGGCAGATCGCTACTGCTCATAAGGGACGCCTCGTCTAGTTTGAAGAAAATCGGGTGCAGAAAAGGGTGGCATTACTGCTGTGGACCGGACTATAACATGAGCGGTCGCGCGCGCCGCAACCGCTTGCCTCTCTCTTGATCAGGATCACCATGTCTCTCATCTTCAGCCAACTGCTCGACGGAGCCCTGAGCGAACAGGTTCCATTTGACCAAATCTGGTTTGCCAGTGAACAGGGGGTGCCACCCAGTTTCAGCTATCAGGTCAACTTTCCCCGCCTCGAGCTGGTCTTTAGCGGCGAGTATCTCAACCAGATCTGGGACAGGGAGGAGGGGGTCAGAGAGATCAGTGTATTGCCGGGGCAGGCGCTCTACATCCCCCCCAATGGCTGGAACAAGCCGCTTTGGACCACCGACTGCTCGGTGCTGAGTCTGCTGTTTGGCAAACGCCAGCTGGGGTTCAGTCTGGTGAGCAAGCGCCGTGAAGATCCCGATTTCTTCGATGTGCAAAAGCACAGCATCATGGCGCGGGCGGGCCATGTGATCGAACACATTTTGGCGGCGCTGAACGTACTGACCGAGGATCCTGGTCGCTCCCCCACCGATGATCACCTGCTGCAGGCCCTGCTGGCGAGTGCCCGTCAGCTGTTGCTGGAGTCCGCCACGGATCGGCCACGGGGGGCAGAGCTCTTTCACGGGATCTGCATCTATATCCAAGAGAACTTTCACCGTCCCATCACCCGTGACTCCATTGCCCACCGCTTCAACGTTTCAGCCAGCCATCTCTCCCACCTATTTCGCGAGCAGGGTCATATGCGCCTTGCCGATTACATCAGCTGGGTGCGGATCGATCGGGCCAAATTCATGCTGAAAAAGTACCGCTTTCGTCTTGAAGAGGTGGCCAGTCGCTGCGGTTACAGTGACGTGAACTACTTCTGCCGGGTGTTCAAGCAGAAGACGGGATTGACCCCGACCCAGTACCGTTCCCTGAGTCAGCCGCAGGCGGCCAGCGAGCTGGAGGGATAACGGGGCTGTGTCGGGAAGGCGTGGTGACGGCGCACTGGCGGGTGGCTACCTCTTTGGTCTGACATGCTTTCTTGTCGTTTTATTATGAAAATGAATGGGCTAAGATGGCCGCGCGCAACAAACAAGTTGATAACAAACGGAAGTTAGGAGATGCCGATGGAAAGCAAAGTAGTAATCCCGACCCAAGGTCAGAAAATCACAGTCGATGCCAACGGCAAGCTGCAGGTTCCCAACCATCCGATCATTCCGTTTATTGAAGGGGATGGCATCGGTGTTGACGTAACCCCGGCCATGTTGAATGTGGTGAATGCTGCGGTCGAGAAAGCCTACAAGGGCGAGCGCAAGATCGCCTGGATGGAGATCTATACCGGCGAGAAATCGACTCATGTTTATGGTGAAGGTGCCTGGCTGCCGGCCGAAACCCTGGATTTCATTCGTGAATATTGCGTGGCCATCAAGGGCCCGCTGACTACTCCGGTCGGTGGCGGTATTCGCTCCCTCAACGTAGCCCTGCGTCAGGAGCTGGATCTCTACATCTGCCTGCGCCCGGTGCGTTACTACGACGGCACCCCGAGCCCGGTGAAACGTCCTGATCTGACCGACATGGTGATCTTCCGCGAAAACGCCGAAGACATCTACGCCGGCATCGAGTGGAAGGCCGACAGCGCCGAAGCAAACAAGGTGATCGCCTTCCTGCAAAACGAGATGGGCGTGAAGAAAATTCGCTTCCCCGAGTCCTGTGGTATCGGCATCAAGCCGATGTCCAAGGCCGGTACCGAGCGTCTGGTGCGTGCCGCCATCGAGTATGCCATCGACAATGATCGCGACTCCGTGACTCTGGTGCACAAGGGCAACATCATGAAGTTCACCGAAGGTGCCTTCAAGGATTGGGGTTATGCTCTGGCTCAGAACGAGTACGGTGCCCAGCTGATTGACGGCGGCCCCTGGTGCTCCTTCAAGAACCCGAAAACCGGCAAGACCATCGTCATCAAGGATGTCATCGCCGACGCCTTCCTGCAGCAGATCCTGCTGCGCCCGGCCGAGTACGACGTTATCGCCTGTATGAACCTCAACGGCGACTACATCTCCGATGCGCTGGCTGCTCAGGTTGGCGGTATCGGTATCGCACCGGGTGCCAATATCGGTGACGGTGTGGCTCTGTTCGAAGCGACCCACGGTACTGCACCTAAGTATGCTGGTCAGGACAAGGTTAACCCGGGCTCCCTCATCCTCTCTGCCGAGATGATGCTGCGCCACATGGGCTGGGTTGAAGCGGCCGATCTCATCATCAAGGGCATGGAAGCGGCGATCCGCAACAAGACCGTCACCTATGACTTCGAGCGTCTGATGGAAGGGGCCACCCTGCGCTCCTGCTCCCAGTTTGCTCAGGACATGATCGACCAGATGTAATCTGCTGCTTGCCAGAAACGCAAAACCGGCGCCATGTGCGCCGGTTTTTTTATCGCGAAAGAGCGAAGGGGCTTATTGCGCCTGCTCTACGTGTTGCTGATAGCGTTGCTGCCATTTGCTGGTTTCTGCTTCATCACCCTGGGCCTTCCAGAAGGCGCAGATGGTGTTGGCAAGTTCCGAAGCCATCGCGTGATCTCCGTCACGTCGACTCATCAGATAATCTCCCAGCCAGCTTTGATATTGTTTCATTACCCGATCTCCTTATCTCATGTGCCCTTGAGGGTGCCCACCTTGACGGGAGCCTGTCGGCTCATCTGGGGGGAACATCATCAGGCATGATGGTGCAAAGTCACGACCCGGGCAGAGAGCCCGATGGGCAATCTGGCGGCGAACGTGACGCGAGATGTCAAAAAATGAGCGCCATTTTAGCACAAACTGACCAACTTGGGGAAATTGTCGCCATGGATTGCGACAGAACAGCCCCATCCCCTTGTTCCCAAAACAGAAAACCCGCCGTGATGGCGGGTTGATTTGCAGATAAATGTGGCAAAAGAGCCTAGATCTTGGCGCTGGCCAGGTACTTTGCCATCTCTTCGGCAGGCACCATGCCACCGCCGGTGGCCCACACCAGATGGGTGGCCTGTGCCATGGTTGCGGCATCGCAACCGCGCCCGGTTAGCCACTCGGGATTGGCTGCCACCCGCCACGGGCCGGCCATACCAGCCAGAGCGGAGGGCTCGAGTGTGATCTGTTCATCGCGCGCCAGCAGCCCCAGCAGGTCATACATCTCCTGATCGCTCAGGGTGTAGAAGCCATCGAGCAGCCGTTCCATGGCGCGGCCGACGAAGCCGGAGGCGCGACCTACCGCGAGGCCGTCGGCTGCGGTGAGGTTATCGATGCCCAGATCCTGCACCGCAATGGCATCGTGCAATCCGGTGTGGACCCCCAGCAACATGCAGGGGGAGTGAGTGGGCTCGGCGAAGAAGCAGTGAACGTTATCCCCGAACGCCAGCTTGAGACCAAAGGCCACGCCGCCCGGGCCGCCACCCACGCCGCAAGGGAGGTAGACAAACAGCGGGTGGTCGGCATCCACCTTGATACCCATCTCGTCGAACTGCATTTTCACCCGCTCGCCTGCCACCGAGTAGCCGAGGAACAGGGTGCGGGAGTTCTCGTCGTCTATAAAGAAGCAGTTGGGATCGCGCTCGGCCTCTTTGCGCCCTTGTTCCACCGCCACCCCGTAATCTTCGGCATATTCGACCACGATGACGCCGTGTTCGCGCAGCTTGCGCTTCTTCCACTCCCGCGCATCGGCTGACATGTGGACGGTGACGGTAAAGCCGAGCTTGGCGCTCATGATGCCGATGGACATGCCAAGGTTGCCGGTGGAGCCCACTGCGATGCTGTACTGGCTGAAGAACTGGCGAAACTTGTCGCTGAACAGTTTGCGGTAGTCATCCTCTTCGCAGAGCAGTCCCGCCTTGATCGCCAACTGTTCGGCGTGAGCCAGCACCTCGTAGATACCGCCTCGCGCCTTGATGGAGCCGGAGATGGGCAGGTGACTGTCTTTTTTCAGCAGCAGTCGACCGGTGACCTCGACCCCGTAGCGCTGGTTGAGCGTAGCCTGCATCGCCGGAATAGCGGCGATCTCGGACTCCAGAATACCGTTGCTGGTGCGGGTCTCGGGGAAGGCTTCGCACATGTAGGGGGCAAAGCGGGCCAAGCGGGCGGAAGCGTCCGCCACATTGTTGTTATCGAGCCCCACATAGGGCAAGCCGGCAGCCAGAGTGGTGGTGTTGGGGTTGAACCAGGTGACTTGCTCAAGCGCGATCAGGGATTGCACCAGTGGAAATTGCGTTGTGAGCTGTTGTACGTCGATGTTTTTCATAGTGTTCTCGGTCTTGTTACACGATAAAGGAGAGCAGGAAGGTACCGGCCAGCGCCATCAGGGAGGCGACCAAGGTGGCGGTGGTGTAGTACTTGAGTGTTTCGTTCAGGGTGGCGCCGCAATACTGCTTGACCAGCCAGAACAGAGAGTCAGTCACCATGGTGCAGCCAATAGCGCCGGAGCCGATGGCCAGGGTCATGATCTCTGGGCTGATGTTCGGGTAGTGCACCATGATGGGGGAGACGATGGCGCTGGCGCCCATCATGGCGACGGTGGCGGAGCCCACGGCGGCGTGCAGCACGATGGCCACCAGCCAGGCGAGCAGAATCGGGTGCATATCCAGCTGGGAGAGGATAGTGGCCAGACTATCGCCCAGCCCGCTTGCCTTGAGCACGCCGTTGAAGGCGCCGCCTGCCCCGATGATGAGCAGGATATTGGCGATGGAGGAGAAGCACTCCTCGGTCTTGTTGAGCAGCCCTTCCATCTTCATCTGCTGGCGGATCCCCAGCACGTAGTAGGCGGTGAAGGCGGCGATAAACATGGCGGTGATGGGGTTGCCGATAAACTCCAGCACGGTGTAGAGGTGGCTGGCGTGCTCCATATTGAGCTCGGCGACCGTCTTGGCCAGCATCAGCAGGATGGGCAGCAGCACGGTAAAGAGCGAGGCGCTTAAGGTCGGGAGAGTTGCCTCATCGCGCGCTTTGATGTCGGCAAAGGCCGCTGGCACCTCCTTGAACGGGAGCCGGTTACCCAGCAGCTTGAGGAACAGCGGGCCGCCCACCAGCGAGGCAAACAGCCCGACCGCGAGGCCATAGACGATGACGGAGCCGACGTCAGCCCCCAGCTGATTGGTGACGTAGAGGGCTGCCGGGTGGGGCGGCACTATGCAGTGCACGGCCATCAGGGCGGTGCAGAGCGGAATGGCCAGGGTCAGCAGCGAGGTGTTGGTCTTGCGGGCGATGGAGAAGGCGAGCGGAATGAGCAGCACCACGCCGACCTCGACAAACAGGGTGATGCCGCACACCAGACCCACCAGTACCATGATGACCTGTGGCGAGAGCCTGCGGCATCTCTGCAGGGCGAGACCGATGCGCTCTGCAGCCCCTGACACCTCCATCATCTTGCCGAGTATGGTGCCAAGACCGATGACGGCGGCGAGAAAGCCTAGCGTGCCGCCAATGCCCGCTTCCATGGCATTGACCATGTTGACCGGGTTCATCCCCATCAGGGTGCCGACATAGAAGCTCGCCAGCAGCAGGGCGAGGAAAGGATGCACCTTGCCCTTCACTATGGTAACCACGATAAGAACGATGCTACTTAGCAAAGTAGCGATGACCCATACCTCTGAACTCATACTGCGCCTCGACATCTGTTGTGTGTGATTGTTTATGCGCTTATTGAATGAAAATGAGGTGGGCTGACAAATGATGAAATCGACCACTTGGATGAACTGAGGTGATGCAAAGGCGCTGTATTGGTCACAATTTATCGAAATTACACTCTTTGGGTCTTTTGACTTCATCCTGAAGGTGGCCTGTGGGTGTATCATCGGCGGCTCTTGCGAAGAGGGGGATGAATGTATAACAGGGATAATTACATATCGCGCAACAAGCTGCTGAGTGGCTACCAGCTGGCCAAGCTGCACACCTTCGAGGCGGCCGCCCGCCACGGATCTTTTGCCATGGCAGCTGATGAATTGTCGCTGAGTCCCAGTGCCGTGAGCCACCGGATCAGCGCGCTGGAAGAGGAGCTGGGGTTCAAGCTCTTTGAGCGTTTTCACCGCAAGGTGGTACTGACGGCGGATGGGCAGCGGGTGTTCTGGGCGCTCAAATCCTCGCTGGAGTTCATCAATCAGGAGATCCTGGAGATCAAGAATCAGGAGCTCTCCGGTACCCTGACCATCTATTCGCGTCCCTCCATCGCCCAGTGCTGGCTGGTGCCCAGGTTGGCTGATTTCTCCCGCCTGCATCCGCAGATCGAGCTCAATATCATCACCGGCAACGAGAACATCAACCTGCATGGTTATGGCATCGATTTGACCCTCTATTTCGATGAGAAGAGCCCGGAGCGGCTTGCCATCCACCCGCTGATAGATGAGTTCATGCTGCCGGTCTGCAGCCCGGAATATGCCGAGCAGCACGGGCTTGTCGGCAATCCCGCCAACTTGTCCTTGTGCCGGCTGCTCCATGATCGGCAGGCATGGGGATTTGACTCGGATACCGATGAATGGAGCTGCTGGGCTCGCCACGCCGGGGTCAGCCTCGAGGCATGCCAGCTGAGCATGGGTTTTGATCGCTCGGATCTCGCCATCATCGCCGCCATGAATCACGCCGGGATCGCCATGGGGCGCAAGAATCTGGTGAGCAAGCGACTGGCACGCAACGAGCTGGTGGCCCCTTTTGCCGGGCTGGAGGTCAAGTGCGAGCAGCGTTATTACATGGCGACCCTGCCCAACCGCGAGTGCCCCAAGATCCAGGCCTTTATCGACTGGGCACAGGGGATGGCGGCCGAGATGGAATGAACCGAGGCCGGTGCGCAAGAGCAACATGAAGATGGTAAAGCGCGAGTGAACGAAGGTTGCGGTTTAACGTAGCGGGAAAATTGGGGGAGAGGGGTTGGCTGATGGTGGTTGGTCGCGAGTTGCCTTGCTGCCAACCGTGGCNGGCAGCAAGGCAACGGTCGGGATCAGGTGGTCTTTTCCAGATGGTTCTGGTAAATCTGCTGCCACTTGTCCAGTTCGTTTTCATCTCCCTGCTGCTGCCAGAACTCGCAGATGGAACTCGCCATCTCGCATGCCATGGCGTGGTCACCGTCACGGCGACTCATCAGGTATTGCCCCAGCCAGCTTTGATACTGTTTCATTGCACGATCTCCTTATCTATTTAACCCTTGATACTGCAGCTGTGGGACACCCGTCCCGCAGTGTTGCGCCACACTCCACTTTCGCCGCGCGTGTTGTCAATCAGGACAGAGAGCGTATGAGAAAAAGGCAAAAGTGTTAAAAATTGGCCACCACCTTATCACAAAATGGTGTGATATGCAGGCTTTGGGTCCAATTGAGTTATAAGCGCGGGTTGTGTGTCCCGACATAGCGACAGGGATTGACGGAGAGTATCGGCACGCAACTTGTGCCGCAAGCAGGCGTTTGAGCGGTTACTGGGTCACCCGACGTGCCTGCCAGTAGCGGCTGTTCCAGTAGACGTTGTCGAGGCGGGAGCGGATCACTCCCTTGCTGGTGGAGGCGTGAATAAACTCGCCGGCACCTGTGTAGACCCCCACATGGTACTGTTGCCAGCCGGTTTTGAAGAAGACCAGATCCCCGTGTTGCAGCCGGTAGCGATCCACCGGTTTGCCAATGCTGGCCTGAGATTCGGTGGTTCTTGGCAGGTTGAAGCCCAGCACCTGACTGTAGGCGAGCTGGGTGAAGGCGGAGCAGTCTAGCCCGGCGCGGCTGGCGCCGCCCATGCGGTAGGGAACACCGCGCCACTGTTGGTAGAAGCCATCGAAGGCACTGCTCTGCCGGGGGGCTGGAGGCGGCTCCGGCGTGCTGGAACAGGCGGCCAGCAGCAGAGTCAGCAGGGATAGCAGCAGCTTGCGATACA
This sequence comes from Aeromonas sp. R4-1, assembly GCF_040908325.1. Lineage (NCBI taxonomy): Bacteria > Pseudomonadati > Pseudomonadota > Gammaproteobacteria > Aeromonadales > Aeromonadaceae > Aeromonas > Aeromonas sp. R4-1. The sequence goes on along the minus strand of NZ_JBFODM010000026.1, from coordinate 12,976 downwards.
TCGGGCTCTCTCCACGGACGGGTCTACCAAACGAGACATTTATCGAACGCCATATCCTGCCAAATCGTTCTGGGGGCAGGAGGGCATGCGACAACTTTTCCATCATAAACAGGGATCTGGCTCCAGACCTAGTCTCCGAGAGGAAAAATGTGGTGGGGAACTGAAAAATGCCAGCCCGAGGGCTGGTGTTTGTTGTCACTCGTTGTGGCTGATCAGCGGTTTAAGCAGCTCGGCCAGTTTGTAGAAGGTCTGTACCCTGGTGGTGCTGGGGCGCCAGACCAGCCCAATCTCGCGATAGGAGGTCTCTCCCGGCAGCGGGATGGCCACCAGATCGGAGTTGGCAAGAATGCCGGCATCGATGGCCATCTGCGGCAGGAAGGTGGTGCCCAGACCCGCTTCCACCATCTGCACCAGGGTGTGCAGGCTGGTTGCAGCAAACGGGTTGATCTTGCTCTTGTCCCGCAGGCGGCAGGCGCTCACTGCGTGCTCGGTGAGGCAGTGCTCCCGCTCCAGCAGGAAGATGCTCTGGTTGGGCAACTCCTTGTAGTCGAACGGGGTATGCAGACCGGCCGCCATGCTGGCGGGCATCACCATGTGGAACGGATCCTGACCGACGGTCTTGCAGTGAAATCCCCCGATCTCGATGGGCAGGGCGAGGATCAGCAAGTCGAGTTGACCCTGTTCCAGCTGCTTGAGCAGATTGCTGGTTGTGTCTTCACGCAGCAACAATTCGAGGTCAGGATAGGTTTTGCTGCACTCTTTCAGCAGCTTGCTGAGCAGGAAGGGGGCGATGGTGGGAATGCAGCCAAGACGTACCGTCCCCTGCATCACGCCGCCCTGATGTTGCCCGAGCTCCATGAGATCCCGCGCATCGGAGAGTAAATTGCGAGCGCGCTCGACGATTTCCATGCCGACCGGGGTCATAATGAAGCTCTTGTGGTCCCGCTCCACCAGTTGCAGGTTCATCATGTCCTCCAGCGTCTGGATCCCGGTACTCAGGGTCGACTGGCTGACATGACAGGCTTTGGCGGCGCGGTTGAAGTTCTTGTGCTCATCGAGAGCGACCAGATATTGCAGCTGTTTGAGGCTGGGCCAACGTTGCATAGAAAAACCCGATTAATGCTATCTATTTAATTTGATTTAACTAATCTACCACCGGGTCTATAGTTTGTCGCTTGAATTAGATGGACTTGGCTCTAGGTAGCCCAATCCTCACCGGATTGTTCACTTCACATAAAGAGGAATTGAATATGGTATTGGTAGGCCGTCCCGCACCCGATTTTACCGCCGCAGCTGTTCTGGGTAATGGCGAGATCGTTGATTCATTCAACCTGTCATCCCACATCAAAGGCAAAGCTGCCGTTGTCTTCTTCTACCCGCTCGATTTCACCTTCGTCTGCCCGTCTGAGCTGATTGCCTTCGATCACCGTTATGAAGAGTTCCAGAAGCGTGGCGTGGAAGTGATCGGTGTTTCCATCGATTCCCAGTTCTCCCACAACGCATGGCGTAACACCAAAGTGGAAGATGGCGGTATCGGTCAGGTCAAGTACCCGCTGATCGCCGACGTGAAACACGAAATCTGCAAAGCCTATGACGTTGAGCATCCGGAAGCCGGTGTGGCGTTCCGTGGTTCCTTCCTGATCGACAAGAACGGTGTCGTTCGCCATCAGGTTGTCAACGATCTGCCGCTGGGCCGCAACATTGACGAGATGCTGCGCATGGTCGATGCCCTGCAATTCCACGAAGAGCACGGCGAAGTGTGCCCTGCTCAGTGGGAAAAAGGCAAAAAAGGTATGCAAGCCTCTCCGGACGGCGTTGCCAAGTACCTGTCCGAGAATGCTGACTCCCTGTAATCGGGCAGCACTCTCCTTGAAGAACCGGCGTCTTGGCGCCGGTTTTTTTATACCTGAGATTTATCCATCCTCTGACATAGTGGCCACACTCTTCTCGTTCCATCGTTCCATCGTTCCATCGTTCCATCGTTCCATCGTTCCATCGTTCCATCGTTCCATCGCTCTCCTCGCTATTCCAAGCTGCCGTTCGCTTACATACTCGTCGTTTCGAAATGAGATGCTGATCCGTATGGTGGTGGGGGGATATGCCGACAGACAATCGCCATAAAAAAAGCGCGCCATAGGCGCGCTCAGTTCACAAGCGGAGGTGTTATTCCTCAAAGATCCCGAAGTGATCCTTGGCGAAATTGACCCGCTGCTCCACGTTCATCTTCACCTGACCCAGCTTCTCGATGGTCTTGAGATTGGGCACCAGGCCGCGACCGTTGGCGATCTGGATGGCAAGACCGGGACGGGCGTTGAGCTCCAGCAGCATGGGGCCGCGGAACTTGTCCAGCACCATGTCAGTACCGATATAGCCCAGACCCGACATCTCGTAGCAGGAGGCGGCGAGGGTGAGCAGGGTATCCCAGTGGGGCACCTTGAGCTCGTAGAGATCGAGGCCGGTATCCGGATGGTGGCGCAGCGGATTGCCAAACTGCACCGCCCGCAGGGCACGACCGGTACGCAGGCACAGACCCACCCCCACGGCGCCCTGGTGCAGATTCGCCTTGCCGTCGGAGGCGGCGGTGGAGAGGCGCATCATCGCCATCACCGGGAACCCCTTGAAGATGATGACCCGGGCATCGGGTACCCCTTCAAAAGAGTAGCCATCGAACACATCATCAAAGTTGATGAGGCCTTCCACCAGTGCCACGTCGGGCTTGCCGCCAAGCGAATAGAGCCCCGCCAGAATGTTGGAGACATGGCGCTCCAGATCCTGACCGTTGGAGGCGCTGCCGTTGGGCTTGTAGAAGAGGCCATCTTCCTGACGCAGGATCACCAGGATACCCTTGCCGCCCGAGCCACGGGCCGGCTTGATGCAGAAGCCCGGCCAATCTTTTACCAGCTCGGTGATGCGACCCACATCGTGCTGGGCACGGATGGTACCGATCAGCTCAGGCACGGTGACCCCTGCATCCAGCGCAATTTGCTTGGTCTGCAGCTTGTCATCCACCAGCGGATAGAGGCTGCGCGGATTGTAGCGGCTGATGTAGGAGTGGTTGCGCTTGTTCATGCCGAGGATGCCTGATTGGGACAGGCTCCACGGGGTGGTGTATTTTTCCCAGAACCACATCGGTTACTTGTCCTTACCCGGGGTGACGCCAGATTTCATCTCGTCCACCAGCGGCTTGAAACGCTTCAGTTCGCTCAGCTTGTAGCCGGTGTAGTTACCCATCAACAGCACGGTCGCCATCAGCACCAGCTGCAGGCCGAGGAAGTTGAAGGTGAGGTGACGGATCAGTTCATTATCCATGGCCAGATAGGCGATGACGGCAACCAGCAGAGAGCCGCCGCCCTGGCGGAACACCTCTTTCGGGCCCTCTTCTTCCCACAGGATGGACATCCGTTCGATGGTCCAGGAGAGGATGATCATCGGGAAGAAGGTGATCTTCATGCCGTCGGTCAGCCCCAGCTTGAAGGCGAACGCGGAGAAGATACCGATCATCGAGATAACCATGATGATGATGGCCGATATTCGGGCGACCAGCAGCAGGTTAAGCCGCGACAGATAGGAGCGGATGATGAGACCGGTGCCGACGATCAGCAGGAAGCCGATGAGACCGGTGACCAGCGAGGTCTGGATAAAGGCGACCGCGATCAGCACCGGCATAAAGGTACCGGAGGTTTTGATCCCCACCAGAACCCGCAGGAACACCACCATCAGCACGCCGATCGGGATCAGCAGCAAGCCCTTGAACAGGGTCTGCTCTTCCAGTGGCAGGCTGTGGATGGAGAAGTTCATCATCTCTGATTTTTCGAACTTCTGCGCCAGTGCAACGCTCACCGGCTGCTCTTGCTCGATCATCGAGAAGCTGACACGGGAGTTGTGACCACCGGTCACGTCCAGCAGGGCGCCGGAGTTATATTCCCACAGCAGCAGGTTGGCCGGACGACCCTGTTCACCGGTTTGCGGGTTGAACAGCTTGTAGTCGGTCGGGCTGTTGAATACCTGCAGGTAATCCACCAGCTCCTGACGACGGCGGCCATCTTCCAGATTCAGGGCATGCACCACGCGGGTGGGGACGTCAGCATTGTTGAGCAGCTCGGCGATCAGGTTGGCGCGGCTCTTGTGCTTTTTCAGCAGCTCGGCGTTCTGCTCCTGCTTCTCGATCTCCTTGATGATCTCGCGAGTCAGGGTGTAGCCGTCGGCAGAGCGCTCCTGTGCTCGCTCGAGGATCTGTTTCATCGCGGTGGCGTAAGGCTCACTCTCGATCTGCTTCTCGATGGCAGGTGGCTGCGGATTGGCGGCCGGTTTGGCATGGGCATCCGCCATCATGTCGACGCGGTAGTAGAGCTCCTGACGGCCAGAGGCGGTGCGGATGGACCACTCGGCGCGGGCATCGCCATCTTTCTCGACAAAGGAGAGGCCGTAGCCGGGGCTGGCGGCGTTCTCGTTCATCAGGGTGAAGCCGGGCTGGGTGCCCGGAATGGCCAGGGAGGCGATCACCGGCTCACCGGTCGCCTCAAACTCCAGCTTGGCTTCGATGGACCAGATCTGGCGCTTTTCACCGGGCGTCAGCGGCACATCCAACGCGATATGGTGATAGATCGTCATCCCCAGGCCGACAATGTACAGCAGGGCTACCAGCAAATAGAACGGCTTACGGGAAACCATGAATTATTTCACATCCTTGAGCTTGGGTTTGGGTTGGATATATTCGCGGGCCACATCAACCACAGCGATGTCTTTCAAAAATTCGCGACCCAGCAGCACAGGGAAGGTCATGTCGCTACGGTCTTTCAGGGTAAATTCGGCTTTCTCGGTCATGTCGCCAATGCGCACGGCCAGACGTACTACCGGACGGCGGTCCAGATCGTCGGCAGAGGCCTGACGCACTCGTACATGGCGTACCAGCGGCGCTTCGATCTGGATCTTGTCGTCCACTTCCTGATGGCTCAGGAAGAAGCGCACCCAGTTTTTGCCGTTGCGCTCGAAAATGGTGATCTCCTGCGCACTGATGGAGGAGGTGGTCGCACCGGTATCGACCCGGGCCTGGAAGGCGTCGTTGGCCGCATCAACCCAGATCCACTCGGCTTCACCGACCATCAGCTTGCCATCGATGGTGTGACCCTGATTGGGGGCCGGGCACTTCTCGGTGGGGATGGCCATTGGCTTGGGCGGTTCGGAGGGGAGGGTGGCGAGCTTGTGGTCTACTTGCTTGACGGACTCTTTCATATTGGTGACATCTGTGTTGAGCTGAACCAGCAGGTGCTGTTGCTGCACATACTGCTTCTGTTGCTGTTCCATGGATGTTTGCAGGCGCTGCTCGCTCTGGCTCAGCTCGCTACGAAGCTCGGCCAGCGTCAGAGCAGGGACCTGAGGCGCTTTTTCCATATTGACACACCCGCCGAGACTAAGCAGGGAGAGCAGGGTCATTCCTTTTAATTTGCTTTTCATGTCATTCATTTAACTGTGCTTCCTGGAATTGGGTCAGTGTAACTTCCTGAATCGCCATCGGCTAGTCTTTGGCCTTGCGGGCAATCAGTACGGCACGTTTCGGCGCCGGGTGTCCTTCTACCGTGAGTGCCGGATTGTCTGGATCCAGATAGTCACTCAGGGATTCATTAATCATCCAGTCGGTACGACGCTGTTCGTCGGTGCTGGTCATATTCTCGTCTACTATCCGCACGTCGGTGAAGCCGCAGCGCTCGACCCACAGCTTGAGGGCGCGGCTTGAGGGAATAAACCAGACGTTGCGCATCTTGCCGTAACGGTCGGTGGGCATCAGCACGTCGTTGACCCCGCCATCAATCACCAGGGTCTCCAGCACCAGCTCGCCATCATCTTTCAATTGATTGCGCAACTGCTCGATGTGCTCGATGGGGGATTTGCGGTGATAGAGCACCCCCATGGAGAAGACGGTGTCAAAGGCACGCAGCTCCGGCAGCTCCTGAATGCCGAGCGGCAACAGGTGGGCGCGCTGATCATTGCCCGCGAAGTGGCGAATGGCCTCGAACTGGCAGAGGAACAGCGGGCTAGGGTCGATGCCGACCGCCAGCTTGGCCCCTTCACCCACCATGCGCCAGAGGTGGTAACCGCTGCCGCAGCCCACATCCAGCACGTAACGGCCTTCGAGCGGGCTGATATGGGGCAGCACCCGATCCCACTTCCAGTCAGAGCGCCACTCGGTATCGATGTGGATGCCGTGCACCGTGAACGGCCCCTTGCGCCAGGGCATGAAGTGGCGCAGCAGGCTCTCGACCTTCTTGCGTTCACCTTCGCCAATGCTCTCGGCCGAGCCAATCTCGACCCGGCTTTTCAGCTCGATGTTGCCGGGGGAGACCACCGGCAGCTTGTTGAGGGCACGATTCCAGCGCGGCAGGTCGCCATGCTGGTTGTCATGTTGCCAAGCGTGCAGCTGGGCGGGCAGGGTATGCAGCCAGTGGCTCAGCCGGTTTTTGGCAATCAGTTGATAGAAATTGGCAAAGTCGATCATGGCTGGGCGTCGCTGGATTTGATGGCAATCATGGAGCCGAAGTTGAAGCACTGGAACCAGAGATCTTGATGGACGAAACCGGCCTCCCGCAGGCGTGCCTGATGCACCGGCAGGCTGTCGGTGCGCATCACGTTCTCAAGGGCGGTGCGTTTCTGGCTGATCTCCAGCTCGCTGTAGCCATTGGCCCGCTTGAAGTCGAGATGCAGATCGATGAGCAGCTCGTTGACCGGTTCATCTTCGAAGCGGAACTTTTCGCTCAGGATCAGGATCCCGCCCGGGCGCAGCCCATCGTGAATGCGCTGGATCAGGGCGGCCCGTTTCTCTGGTTCGACAAATTGCAGGGTGAAGTTGAGCACCACCACGGAGGCGTTCTCGATCTCGATGTCGCAGATATCTGCTTCCACCAGCTCCACTGGCACCTCGGATTTGAAACCGGAGAGGTGGGCGCGGGCGCGCTCGATCATCGGATGGGAGAGATCCACCGCCGTGATACGGCAGCCGGGCTGGCTGACATGGCGACGCATCGCCTGGGTCGCGGCGCCCAGTGAGCAGCCGAGATCATAGAGTCGGCTCTCGGGTTGGGCGTAGCGGGCGGCCATCATGCCGATGGCAGAGATGATGTTGCTGTAACCCGGCACCGAGCGCTGGATCATATCGGGAAACACGTCGACGACCTGTTCGTCAAAACAGAAGTCACCCAATCGGGCGATCGGGGCGGCAAAAATTTGATCTTTGGTATGCATGCTGGCGCAACCTGACAGTCGGGACATCACCCGGCTGTATTGTTCAATTGAGTCGTTGGGTGACACCCATCAGAGTAGATTTATCACCTGTTTACGAACGGGATGGCTGGTCATGAAATCCTTTGGACCTGTCCTGTTCGTACGGGCCATGTTCCGGACCCTTACTTGGGGCGGTAGTGTAGAGGATTGATGGCCGTTTGTCTTGACGCCAGGGCTTGCCACGCCACAAAAAAGCACTTTTTTTGCAGCGAAACGATGGCCGCAGAATGGGTTGGCTAAAAGCGCAGCACTCCCTGCCGTGCGCGATCGTTTTCCCCTGGCCAGGGGGCCATCTCCTGCTCCAGCAAGCGGGTGATCTGGCGGGCCAGCTCAGGTGCCTGGGCGTTGTCGGCAGTATGTATATAGAGGTAGAGGTCCTTGCCCTCGGAAAGCCACTGGCGCCAGTGGGGGAGCCAGCTGGGTAGGAAGGGGTGATTGGCCGCCGGGTCCGGCAGGCCGATAAAGCGCACCATGGGGGCGTTGGCGGTGGCCAGCAGATGCACCGGCAGGCGCGGTTTCTTGCCCTGGGCATCGACAAGGGCTGGCGTGGTTGCTTGCACCGAGAAGAGTGGCCGGCTGTCGAGCATCACCCGGTTCACACCCTGTTCCATCAGCAGTCGGTTCAATGCCCGCTCGGCCTCCCCCTTGGCGAAGAAGTCGGGGTGGCGCACTTCGAGGGCGTAGCGAAACGCCCGCGGCAGCCGATCGATGAAGGCCGCCAGTCTGGCCAGTCCCTCTGGCCCAAAACGGGCGGGCAACTGCAGGGTGAGCAGCCCCAGCTTGTCGTGTAGTGGCGCAAGCAGCTTGATAAAGTCGGCGACTTGCTTGTCTGCGCTCACCAGATCGCTCTGGTGGCTGATGGTTTGCGGAAATTTGAAGTTCAAACGAAAGTGATCGGGCACCGCATCGGCCCAGCGCTGTACCGTGTCCGGTGTCGGCAGGGCGTAGAAGGTGGTGTTACCCTCCACCGAGTTGAAGACGGTCGCATAGTGGGCGAGATGTTCGGCAGGCTTGGCGCCAAGGCCCAGCAACTGGCCTGGCCAGCTGGGGTGGGACCACTGCGGCAGGCCCAAATAGAGGCTCATGATGGCTATTCTCTTCGCTCTTGGTGCATTCGTGCCGATTTTTTGCCCGCTTTTTGCCATCGAGTGCAAAAAACTGGCGAAAGGAGGCTGCTGGCCATTTTACCCAAAAGGGGGTTTTCCTCTATAATGCCAGCCCTTTTGTTTTTCAATTTCTTGTGACCCATGCCTATCTACGAATATCGTTGCGACGTCTGTGGCCATGAATTGGCAAAACTGCAAAAGCTTTCCGATGCCCCCCTGACCGACTGTCCGGCCTGTAGCAAGCCGAATCTGGTCAAGCTGATATCGGCGGCAGGCTTCCGGCTCAAGGGAACCGGATGGTACGAGACTGATTTCAAACCGGGTAAGAAAAAGAATCTGGCCAGCTGTGAGACAGACGGTGCTTGCCAGTCGTGCCCGGCGGCCCAAGGTTAACCGTCTCTCTACAATTTCGAAGGAAGAAGTCCATGCGCTCTATCTATTGCGGACAGGTCAATGAGGCCCATGCAGGGCAGACCATTACATTGTGCGGTTGGGTTCATCGTCGTCGTGATCTCGGCGGTCTGATCTTTATCGATATGCGCGACCGGGAAGGGATCGTTCAGGTGTTCTTCGATCCGGACAAGCCGGAGGCGTTCGCCCTGGCCTCCGAGCTGCGCGGCGAGTTCTGCATCCAGGTGACCGGCGTGGTGCGCACCCGTCCCGAGTCCCAGCGCAACAGCGACATGGCCACTGGCGCCATCGAAGTGTTCGCCCACGAACTCAACATCATCAACCGTGCCGAGCCGCTGCCGCTGGACTTCAATCAGGTCAACAGCGAAGAGATCAGCCTCAAGTATCGTTACCTGGATCTGCGTCGTCCCGAGATGGCCAAGTACCTGAAGACCCGTGCCAAGGCCAGCGCCTTCGTACGCCGCTTCATGGACGAGCACGGCTTCCTCGATATCGAGACCCCGATGCTGACCAAGGCCACCCCGGAAGGTGCCCGTGACTATCTGGTGCCGAGCCGCGTGCACAAGGGCAAGTTCTACGCTCTGCCGCAATCACCCCAGCTGTTCAAGCAGTTGCTGATGATGTCCGGCTTCGATCGCTACTACCAGATCGTCAAGTGCTTCCGTGACGAAGACCTGCGTGCCGACCGCCAGCCGGAATTCACCCAGATCGACGTGGAGACCTCCTTCATGACCGCGCCGCAGGTGCGTGAAGTGATGGAAGAGATGATCCGCAAACTGTGGCTGCACATCCTGAACGTGGATCTGGGCGACTTCCCGATCATGACCTTCGACGAAGCCATGCGCCGCTACGGCTCCGACAAGCCGGACCTGCGTCTGCCAATGGAGCTGGTTGATGTGGCCGATCTGCTGACTGCTGTCGAGTTCGCCGTGTTCGCGGGCCCCGCCAACGATCCGAAAGGCCGTGTGGCTGCCCTGAAAGTCCCGGGCGGTGCCGAGCTCTCTCGCAAGCAGATCGACGAATACACCAAGTTTGTCGGCATCTACGGTGCCAAGGGCCTGGCCTGGATGAAGGTCAACGAAGCGGCCAATGGTATCGAAGGCGTGCAGTCTCCGGTTGCCAAGTTCCTCTCTGACGCCATCGTGCGCGAGATCCTGGCTCGTACCGGCGCTGCCGACGGCGACATCATCTTCTTTGGCGCTGACAGCAAGAAAGTGGTCTGCGATGCCATGGGCGCCCTGCGTCTGAAAGTGGGTCGCGATCTGGGCCTGCTGGAGAACAGCTGGAAACCGCTGTGGGTCATCGACTTCCCGATGTTCGAGGAAGATGGTGAAGGTGGTCTGGCCGCCATGCACCACCCGTTCACCGCGCCGAGCAACATGAGCCCGGCCGAGCTGAAAGCCAACCCTGTGGGTGCTTACGCCAACGCCTACGACATGGTGATCAACGGCTACGAAGTGGGTGGAGGCTCTGTCCGTATCCACAACAGCGAGATGCAATCCACCGTGTTCGATATCCTGGGTATCACCCCGGCCGAGCAGCGCCTGAAATTCGGCTTCCTGCTGGATGCGTTGAAGTACGGTACCCCGCCGCACGCCGGTCTGGCCTTCGGTCTGGACCGTCTCAGCATGCTGCTGACCGGCACCGAAAACATTCGGGACGTCATCGCCTTCCCGAAAACGACCGCGGCCGCCTGTCTGATGACAGACGCCCCCAGCCTTGCCAACGCCGCCCAACTGGGTGAGCTGGCGATTGCAACCACCGTCAAGGGCGACGAGTAAGCCGATACCGGCACCGGAGGCCGCCGCCGTGCGGCCTCTGTGTTTCCCTTGGGTTAGTCATGATCAGTGTTACTGACATTTAAAAAATAACGGAGAGTCTCTATGGCAGGTCACAGTAAATGGGCCAACATCAAACACCGCAAGGCCGCTCAGGACGCCAAGCGTGGCAAGATCTTCACCAAACTGATCCGCGAAATCACTACCTCCGCGCGTCTGGGTGATGCCGATCCGGCCAACAACCCGCGTCTGCGTGCTGCGGTGACTGCCGCCCTGACCAACAACATGACCCGCGACACCATCAACCGTGCCATTCAGCGTGGCGCCGGTGGTGGCGATGGCGAACAGCTCGAGACCATCGTATACGAAGGTTACGGCCCGGCTGGCTCTGCCGTGATGGTAGAGTGCCTGACCGATAACCGTAACCGTACCGTAGCCGAAGTGCGCCACGCCTTCAGCAAGTGCGGTGGCAACCTGGGTACCGACGGCTCCGTTGCCTATCTGTTCAGCAAGAAAGGTCTGCTGACTTTCGTGGGCGTAGACGAAGATGCCCTGATGGATGCCGCGCTGGAAGCGGGCGCCGATGACGTGGTCACCGAAGAGGATGGCACCATCGAGGTGTACACCACCCCGAACGACTTCGGTACCGTGCTGGACGGTCTGGAAGCTGCCGGCTTCAAGGCCCAGAGCGCCGAAGTGACCATGATCCCCTCCACCGAAGCGGAGCTGGATGCAGAAACTGCACCCAAGCTGATGCGTCTGATCGACATGCTGGAAGATCTGGACGATGTGCAAGAGGTGTATCACAACGGCTCCATCTCCGATGAAGTCGCTGCGACCCTCTGATCGCTGAATCGTGCTCTCCCAATGGCAGCCAGATGGCTGCCATTTTTTTATCTTTGCATCGTGGCAACTGCTGATGTGTCGGTTGAGCAACCGGTGCAACAACTCTCTTCACTGACAGTCTTTCCCGCTTTCTCTGCGAATTATCATTGCTCTGTCTCTGCCAGTCGGTTGGCCCTGCACGTATGCCAGTCGCAGTTCTGCTGCATTGCGTTAGCGAGGCTCCGCTTATCCTGTTTATCACACCTTTAGCTCTTGAGATGGCGTTGACTGCTCACATCTGCCCGTCAGGGTAATTCGTTGCGGGTAGGGGATAGGAGGTGATGGAGCGTGCTCTTGTTATCACCGGGGCCCATCAATACAGAGTCACAGGTTGGGATGTCGATAACGGATTGGTTGGGGCGAGTTGGTTGGTTGGTTGGTTGGTTGGTTGGTTGGTTGGTTGGTTGGTTGGTCTGGAAGATAGGTGCTGCACTAAATAACTGATCCCAATAGTGCTACACCTTCGCTGTGCCATAGCCATTCCCCGGGAAAGGAGACACGGTATCCATGAAGTGTTTCACTCGGGCCAGCAGGTTTGCCATCCCTCTGCATTGATGATTGCGCGTGATGGTTTCATGTAACTTGTGCCACAGCCGTTCGATGTGATTAACCCAAGGACTGTAAACTGGCTGGAATACCAGGCAGAACTTGGGATTCTTCTTCAACCATCGCTCGGTCTGTTTGCTTTTGTGAATGATGTAGTTATCGAGGATCAACGTGATGGTTTTGGCTCGTCGGTAGTGGTGGCGCAGCTTTTCCAGCATGGCAATAAACAGCGATGAGTTTTTCTTGATCCCGCTGACGTAAAGTACCCTTCCGTTGCCTGCGTGGAGAACGCCTGCCAGATAATGCTTGGCATTCTGCCCCGGTGTGACAACCCGCTTTTGCTGCGCTCTGAACATCCAGTCGGCTCCTAATTTGGGATTGAGGTCTATATCGACTTCATCCTCATAAAACACCGGATTATCGGCATCACAGCGGGCCAGCGCGGCGTCGATATTCGCCATTTTTTCCTGATAGGCTGGGTCTTTTATCCGCAAGGTCGGCACGGGCCTGCGCCAGACAATGCCCATACGAGGTAACCATCGGCGGAGCGTGGAGGCTGCCACATTGAGCCCTGTTAACCGATTGATTTTTATAGCCAATAGTTCAGTACACCAACGGCTGCGCTGATAACCAAAATCTTGCGGAGAAAACTGCATGAGCAGCACCAGTAAGGTGACAATCTTGGCGATAGGTAAGACTGGGGCACGGCCAGCCGGTAAGGCTTCTAGCGCATCTATGCCTTCATCTCGATACCACCGAAGCCAACGACCGATGGTCGAGCGCGCAGCGCCGGTAAGGTGATGAACATCGGTGATCGTGCGTCCTTCATGTAACAGCAAGATGGCCATCAAGCGACGAGCATGTCCTTTATCACGGGTGGCATGGATGATTTTGTGAATGCGGCGCCGTTGTGGTCGTGGCAGAGGTGGTAGGATAGGCATCAACTCAGTCCTTTGGGTGTGGCTTGTTTTGTTT